>NZ_JACJDS010000038.1:0-50132 GCF_014163635.1 Pseudoalteromonas sp. SR44-8 | reverse complement strand
AACTTATTAATAAAAATGTTAGCATTCATTTGAAGCTCTTTTCTTGATTCTGTGGTTTGTGTGGTAACAACCATTTGATCATGAATTGAGCTTCAACTCAATTTCTTAAGATCTTACCTATGACTTGAATGTAAGTAACGGGCGTGAGGCGGATGATCCTCTGCACTAAAACTGGACATGGCACTAAGCAATGTTTTTGAATTCATTCCTTAAGTATATTTAAAAAGCGCTAAGTATAACTCAGCGCTTAATTAGTATTTTAATAGTTACTTATGTCTTCCTTGCAAACACGCTACTACGTCTTGTAGCTCTAGGCCTTGGCGCTGTAGCAATACGATTAAGTGATATAACAAATCAGCTGATTCGTTGGTTAGCTCTTCGTTATCATGTTTCATTGCAGCTAAAGCGACCTCAACGCCTTCTTCACCCACTTTTTGACAACTGCGGCTTAAATCTTTAGCAAACAAAGAGGCGGTGTAGCTTTTTTCAGGGTCGTCGTTTTTACGCGATACAATTACTTGCTCAAGCTGCGCTAAGAAGCTTAGGCTTGGTTTTGCAGCATCACCAAAACAACTTTGTGTGCCTAAGTGACAAGTTGGCCCAAGCGGGTTAGCCAGCACTAAAATAGAGTCATAGTCGCAATCAGTATGGACAGACACTACTTCTAAGTAATTCTCAGAGGTTTCGCCTTTGGTCCATAAACGATTTTTTGAACGCGAGTAAAACGTCACTTTTTGCTTTTCAAAGGTGACTTCCAGCGATTCTTGATTCATAAAGCCTTGCATTAAAATAACCCCAGTACGGGCATCTTGCACGATGGCAGGGATCAATTCGCTTTTAGCAAAATCAACTTGGGTAAGGTTTTGTTTGGTTAGTTGCATAGTCGCGCCGCCACTTGGTTATCTATTAAATATTGTTTTAATTCGCCGATGTTGATCACATTTTTGTGAAATACGCTGGCTGCCAGTGCGCCATCAACGTGGCTTTGTTTAAATACATCGACAAAATCTTGCATGGTGCCAGCACCACCTGAGGCGATAAGTGGAATATCACACAAAGCACGCATTTTAGACAGCTGCTGGTTATCGTAGCCATTGCGTACGCCATCTTGGTTCATGCAGTTGAGTACGATTTCGCCTGCGCCTAAGTCTTGCACGCGTTTTACCCATTCTTCGGTTTTATAACGGGTGCGGCTTGACGCATTAGGATCGCCAGTAAGCTGATACACTAAATATTCGCCAGTTACTTCATCGTAAAAGCTATCAATGCCGACAACGACACATTGTTTACCAAACTCATCATGTAGTTCTTTGATAAGCTCAGGGCGGGCAATAGCAGGGCTGTTTATACTGATTTTATCAGCGCCGCGTTCTAATACGCGTGCTGCATCAGCCACTGATTTAATACCACCTGCAACACAAAATGGAATATCAATATGACGTGCTATGCTCTCTACCCAGTTTACATCGAGAAGGCGTTTTTCAACACTGGCGCTAATTTCATAAAATACCAGTTCGTCAGCACCAGCTTCGCTATACGCTTTAGCCATTGTTAATATGTCGCCAACCACTTCGTGGCCTTTAAATTTAACGCCTTTGACTACTTGGCCGTCTTTAACGTCTAAACACGGGATTATGCGTTTTGATAACATGCCAACGCCTCCTCTACATTAAATGCGCCATCAAGCAGTGACTTACCTAATATAACACCGCCTACGCCAAGCTCTTTGAGCTTTTTAATGTCATCAAGCGAGCTTACACCCCCAGAGGCTTGTACTTTAATATTGCTGTTGTGTTTTATTAAGTCTTCATATAATGCAAATGAAGGACCAGTCATGGTGCCGTCTTTACTGATGTCCGTGCATAGAAAATCAATTACACCCAGTGCTACATAAAAATCGACTAATTCAAATAAGCCGAATTCTGATTCACTTAACCAACCGTGGGTGGCAGGTGCCCAGCCATTGTCGGTTTTATTAACGTCGAGGGCGATAACAAAGTGCTTGGCACCGAATTTTTCAATCCAGCTTTTTACTTCATCACGTTTTTCAACCGCCATAGAGCCAATTACTACTTGGTTAGCACCGGCTTTAAGCCAGTCGCTTACGTCTTGTTCTGTCCGAATACCGCCACCAACTTGATACGGTACGTTAAGTACTTTGGTGGCTGCTTGAATGTGTTGCCATTGTTTTTTATTAGGATCGCGTGCGCCTTCTAAATCAACAAGGTGTAATTTACCTGCGCCGCTTTGTGCGTACTCTTGTAAGCGCGCACCAAGCTCAAACGGGTAAAACTGTGCGGTATCGTATTTACCTTGATATAAGCGCACAATTTGATTTTGTAATACATCTAATGCTGGAATAATCACTTGAATTCTCTTTATTAATTTGTGTTGATACGCTTTATTTATAGCTGCCAGTCTAAAAAGTTCTGCAATAACTGAGTGCCGATTTTAGCGCTACGTTCAGGGTGAAATTGCATACCCGCGTAGTTATCGTTGGCAACAATCGCTGAGAAGGTTTGCCCGTATTCGCCACTAACCAATGTTGCATCATTCACGGTATGAGCAAAACTATGCACAAAATATACTTGCTTGTTTGCATCAAGGCCTTTGGTTAAAGCATGTTCACGATTAACGGTGAGGTTATTCCAACCCATGTGCGGAGACGTTAAACTACCCACATCAAGTGCTTTAACGTGCCCAGGTATTTTGCCAAGGCATTGCACATTACCTTCTTCAGTGCTTTCGCACAGTAACTGCATGCCTAAACAAATTCCCATCAGAGGGCGTTGGTATTCATTGATTGCCTGTTGCCAACCGCCTTCTACCAAGCGCTTCATAGCAACAGATGCATGGCCAACACCTGGTAAAATGGCGCGTTCAAAGTTTTTAAGTTGCTCTGGCGAGGTGAGCACTTCTGGCGTTTGCCCTAAGCGCTCAAAAGCAAAGCGTACAGAGTTTATGTTGGCACAACCGGTGTTAATTATGGCAATCATAAACACCCCTTAGAGCTTGCTGTTTGTTGGCTGGCGTCAGCGGCAATGGCCATACGTAAAGCGCGAGAAAACGCTTTAAATAAACCTTCAACTTGGTGATGACAGTTACCGTCGCTAACCGACAATATTAAGCTGATCGCTGCATTGTCGCTTAAGCTTTTGAAAAAGTGTTCAACCATTTGTACGTCTAAATCACCGGCTTTTTCACGGCTAAAGTTAGCGTTTAATACAAACGAAGCACGACCTGACAAGTCAATTTGTGCCTCTGCTTTGCATTCATCCATCGGTAGGGCAAAACCATAGCGAGCAATTTGTGATTTAGTACCAAGGGCTTGTTTAAGCGCTAAACCAAGGGCAATGCCGATATCTTCAACAAGGTGGTGCTCGTCAATGTGCAAGTCGCCGCTGGCTTGAATATCAAGGCCAATATTGGCATGGGTGCGAATTTGATCAAGCATGTGATCAAAAAAGCCTAGGCCAGTGCTGATCTCGCCATTTTTACTTTGATCTAAATTGAGTTTTACATCAATTTGCGTTTCTTTAGTGTTGCGAGTCACGCGGCCTTGTCGATCAGCGGTGGTAAGTTTAGTGACAATTGCATTCCAATCACCGTCATACAAAATACCTTCACAACACAAGTTTTGTGCAAGGCCAATATCTGTTTGGCGATCGCCAATCACAAATGAGCGTGCTAAGTCGACTTTACCTGAGCGCATTAACTCGGTAAGCAACCCTGTTTTTGGCTTACGACAATCACAATTTTGCTCATTAAAGTGTGGGCAAATTAATACGTCGTCAAATTTAATGCCTTGGCTTGATAAAATAGCCATCATCTTATCTTGGGCAATATCAAAATCAGCCGTTGGAAAGCTGTCAGTGCCTAAGCCATCTTGGTTTGACACCATCACTAAACGATAGCCTGCGCCTTGTAATTGCAAAAGAGCAGGGATCACGTTTGGTAAAAACGCTAACTTTTCAAGACTGTCTACTTGCTTGTCGGTGATTGGCTCTTCAATAATAGTGCCATCACGGTCGATAAATAAATACGGGTTGCTCATGATACTTCCTGCTCTTTAAAAGTGGCTGATTGGCTTAGGCCATCTAACCATATTTTTACTTGTTCTAGTTCTTGCTCACTGCCGATTGAAATACGTAGCCAATCGTTTTCGCCGTATAAAGTAAAAGCACGCATAACTAAGCCTTGCTCAAGTGCGATATTAAAGCTGTTTTTATCGGCGAGCTTTAGAGTGACAAAGTTTCCTTCGCCACTGAGCACTTGTAATACGGCAGGGGAGGCTTCGAGCCACAGCTTTAGCTTTGCCCTTAGTGCATTTAAAATACTTACTTGGCGACGCATTGAAGTAATGGCATCTGGGCTGAGTGCATTTGCAGCAATGCTTGCCACTACCGTTGATACCGGATACGGTGCAATCACTTTACGGATTGGCGCTAGTACTGACGATTGGGCAAGAGTAAAGCCTGTACGCAGGCCTGCTAACGCAAATGCTTTAGAGAGCGTTCTCAGTACTACTATGTTGGCAAATTCGTTGATGAGTTTGCTTGCACTTTGCTCTGGGCAAAATTCAATATAAGCTTCATCCACAACGACCAGTGCTTTATCGGCAAGTGCTGTTGCAATAGCCTTTATTTTTTCAAGCGGTGTTAAGCTGCCTGTTGGGTTATTTGGATTACAAATAAACACTAATTTGCTATTACCAACAGCGTTGATTATTTGATCAACAGTACCATCGAATAATAATGCTTGGCTTAAGCCATTTATTGCTACGTTGTGAGTGTCGGCGGTGACTTTGTACATGCCGTACGTAGGTAAAAATAAAGCAACCGAATCTTGCTCTGGTTGGCAATAGGTGCGTACCAGTAGCTCAATACCTTCATCCGCACCACGGGTCATAAGTACTTGTTCAACAGTGAGTCCGGCGTAATCAGCATAGCGGTTAATAACATTCATAGGTTGCGGATCAGGGTAGCGATTTAAATCATTAATGCTGATATCGATACTTTTAACATACGGGCTTTCATTTGCATTAAGCCACGTTGTGCCGGTTAGTTTCTCACTTTTTGCCGAGCTATATGCTGCTAATGCATCAATATTGGCCGGTAATAAAGGATTATTGCTCATTGTTCATCGCCTCTAAACGCACCTTAACGGCATTTGCGTGGGCATCAAGTCCTTCTGCATCAGCCAATGGTAAAATTGCTTTTGATAAGTTTTTTAAACCATTTTGAGTAATGGTTTGTACGGTATAAGTGCGAAAAAAATCAAGTAAGTTTAAGCTTGAATAAGTGGCACTGTAGCCATAGGTTGGTAATACGTGATTAGTACCAGAGGCATAATCACCAGCAGATTCTGGCGTGTAGTCACCCACAAACACAGATCCTGCATTTTTAACTTTGTTTAAATATGGGTTGGCATCAGCCAGTTGCAGTATTAAGTGTTCAGGGCCGTATTGTGCTGATACAGCAAATGCTTGCTCGATTGAATCAACCAAAATAAGCGATGAATTAGCCAATGCTTTTGCGGCAATATCTTGACGCGATAGTTTGGCTAATTGGCGTTCAATAGCTTGCTCGGTGCGGGCAATCATACGTTCACTGTTACACAGTAAAATTACTTGCGAATCAGCGCCGTGCTCAGCTTGAGATAATAAATCAGCGGCAATAAATTCAGGGTTTGCGCGCTCATCGGCAATCACTAACACCTCAGACGGGCCCGCAGGCATATCGATCGCCATGCCTGGTATGGTCTGAGCTACTAGTTGTTTAGCCATAGTCACAAAGCTGTTACCAGGGCCAAAAATTTTATTCACCTTGGGCACTGAGTCTGTACCATAAGCCATTGCGGCGATTGCACCTGCGCCGCCACTTTCTACGATTGTTTTGATACCGCATAGTTTAGCCGCATATAAAATTGCTGGGTTTATTGGTAAATCACCTTGCACCGGTGTTGCTAACACTACGGTTGTCGCTCCACTTAGCTGCGCCAGTACACCTTGCATGATCACTGATGAAGGCAATGGCGCACTGCCACCTGGCACATATATTCCAACGGCTTCAATGGCTTGGTATTTTAGTTCACATAACACACCGGGCTGAGTCGACAATTTAATATCTTTGGGTAGCTGTGCTTGGTGAAAACGTTTTACATTAGCGTAGGCTGTGTCTATCGCGTATTTAAGCTCAGCGCTTAACTGCTGCTCAGCGACATTGATCTCACTTTGCGGCACTAATAAGCGCGGATTTTCGCGGTTATCATATTGCTTAGCCATGTCGAGTAAGGCTGTGTCGCCTTGCTCTTTTACGCTTGCCATAATAGCTTGGCAAATAGCTTCTACTTCCACACTTGCACTAACAGCAGGGCGCATTAGCGCCGCTGCTTGTGCATCTTTGGAAACCTCATTCCAGCGCAACATTGACTTACTCCATCATTTTTTCAATTGGCATAACGAGGATAGAGTTGGCGCCTAGCGCTTTTAATTGCTCCATTGTTTCCCAAAATAATGTTTCACTGCTCACCATGTGCAGGGCTACGTACTCATCAGAGCCAGCAAGAGCTAATACCGTTGGTTGGCCAGAGCCTGGTAAAATATCGCAAATTTCATCCAGTTTATCTTTTGGCGCGTGCAGCATGATGTATTTGCTTTCTTTGGCTTGTCTCACGCCGCGTAAGCGTGGCATAAGTTTGTTGATAAGTGCTAGTTTGTCAGCATCTTGTAAGTCTTTATTTTGGATAAGGCAGGCGTTTGATTCTAAAATAGTATCGCCTTGCATAAGGCCGTTGGCTTCAAGTGTGGCACCGGTAGATACTAAATCACAAATTGCATCAGCAAGTCCTGCACGTGGTGCGACTTCTACAGAGCCAGTCAACATTACTGTGCTGGCGTTTATGCCTTCACGCTTTAAGTATTGAGTTAAGATTTCAGGGTAGGTGGTAGCAATGCGTTTGCCTTCAAACCAGCTTTTATCTTGCTTGCCAAGTTCTGACGGCCATGCAAGTGCAAGGCGACAGTAGCCAAAATCAAGTTTAGACAATTTAGTTACTTCACTTGGTACGCCTTGGCGCTGGCGCTCAGCTTGTACTTCAACGAGTACGTTTTCGCCTACTATGCCTAAATCACACACGCCGTCCATTACCAGACCGGGTATATCGTCATCGCGCACACGTAGTACGTCAATCGGCATATTGGTTGAGTGGGCAATCAAACGTTGCTCACGCAAGTTAAGTTTAACACCTAGCTGTTTTAGTAAGTCTTGGCAATCTTTAGAAAGGCGGCCACCTTTTTGGATGGCGATACGTAGACGGTTGCTATTACTCATTATTCATTTTTCCTTTAATTTAAAAACTAAAAACCCCGAGGGAACCTCAGGGCGAAAAATGAATCATTGTATGTTGACTCGCCAGAGGTTCCTTTTAGGAATAACCTCTCAGCGAAAGACCTGACAGGTTATTCCGGTGAATGGTGGTGATGATGTACTGTTGTCAGGTTTAAGCGCATTATAATATATCCTAAATAACTTTCGTTTTATCATTGCTTCATGTAAACAAAAGTGTTTAATCTGTTTAAGTAAATTTCACATATAGAAAAACACATTTGTGGGGAAGCTGGCAAGTTTTTTTTGCATAAATTAAAGAATAAGCTATAACGGCCGATGATAAGAGTAACCAAAGGAGGAACGTATGGATATTATGATCCCTTATTTAGGGCAGATCACTCGTTTGCAACTTGAGTCGAAAGGCGCTTTTCATATTGCGGGGCTAAAAGATTCGAACGCGCAGCGAATTGAACGTGAAAAGCGGCAAAAACGTCAGTTGGAGCGCAAAGAACTACTGCCTAAAGAAAAGCTTGAAACAGCTAAGAAAGAGCGCAAAACAGACGAGGAAGACGAAACCCATTTAGACACATGGGCGTAATATTTATAGGATCTTATGCATAGGAAATGCATAACTAATTCTAGCACCGTAAGCATTAGCTCGCGGCGCCAGAAGTAAGTTTAAATGTTAGTTTTGTTGTTTGGCACTAATGCTACTGTGAATTAACGGCGAAATAGTGAGCCCTTGCACAATAATCGAAAATATCACCACAACGTAGGTAACAATAACAAGCAGGTTATGTAAATCAGAGCCGCCCACAAATACTTGATCACGAGGAATTGCCGCAGCCATTGCTAAAGCAAGGCCACCGCGCAGGCCGCCCCAGGTTAAAATTTTAACTGAGTGTTTGTCGTATTTTCTAAATTTCTTAAATACCACAAACGGTGCGCCAACACTGATAAAGCGAGCAAGTAATACTACAGGCACCATTAGTAGTCCTAAACCAATTTCAGCTAGGCTGATGGGCATAGTGACAATTAGCATACCGATAATCAAAAACAACAACGCATTTAAAAAGCTATCGGTGGCGTGCCAAAAGTCTTTTACGTAGCGAGTGTCTTCAGGCCCGGTGCGCTCTGTCGCTTTAGTACGGGTTATATTACCTAACAATATACCGCTAGTTACCATCGCCAGTGCGCCAGATATTTCCCATATATTGGCAGCGGCGAATCCTGCTGTCGGTATAGTTAAGGTTAGTAACAAGCGAATATTTACATCACGACTGTTGATGATCAGATAATGACCCACTAACGCAATCACTAAACCAAATGCAATCCCTCCCAGTGCGTCGACAAAGAATAGCTCTGCAATGCCTGCTGCACTGGCTTCAGTGTCGAGAAAAGCCACGGCAAAAATAGTGGTAAAAATAACTAAACCAATACCGTCATTAAATAATGATTCACCTTCAACTTGCACAGAAATGCCTTCAGGGGCACGCATTTGTTTAATAATTGCAAGCACTGCAATTGGATCGGTTGGACTTATTAATGCACCAAACAATAAACAATAGATAAAAGGCACCGCAAAGCCTAACGCGGCAAATAAGTAAAAGCTTAAAAAGCCAATGATAAAGGTGGAGGCTAAGGTCGAAAATAACACCAGTACGGTAATTTCAAAACGTTGTTTTTTGAGTGCCGCAAGGTTAATTTCTAGTGCGCCTGCAAACAGTAAAAAGCCGAGCATGCCTTTGAGTAATAATTGATTAAAATCGATACTTGAGACTATTTGTGTAATCTCCAGTGCGGTTGAATCGCCCAATAATTTTACCGCGAGTATTAATAACAATGAAATCACTACTGAGCCAGTTGTTATGGCAATAGTGGTTTGCATTTTGAGGATATACTGGTTAGCAAATGCGATAAAAATCGCTAATGCAGATAAAAAACAAATGAGGTACCAAGCATTCATTGTTTGACCTTAAATAATATATTGGAATGAGCAAAAGGGAATGTACTTTCGCGCGGGTATGTTACTCCTGAGACTTTGAAATGTCACCGCGACAATGCTGATAATTACACTTTTAAGAGGCGTTTTTGCTACTCACGTAGCAACAACGAAATTAATTGATGGTTTTGTTTGAGACTTTATCGACATTACTGCTTTTAAACCGCAATAGCTTCTTTGCTAATCGTCAATATTTGCAGTTTGCTATCTACATATATAGCTCTGTTGTCAATCAACATAATCACTGCAGTTATAGGTCTGAGCAGAAATGACATTTAATACATTACCAATAATAAAGACAAATGAAATGCAAGTAAATGTTAATTTTATGTATCCATATATTTACATTTGCTGGGTTTCTTTTGTTTTTTAATTAACAATTTAAGGTTAAGTCATTGTTTTAGAGTGTTTTAGCTTTCGCATTTGTTAATTTTTTGTTTAATTTTCAATTTCAGTAAAAACAGTCTAGGCTGAATCTGAATCGGGAACGGGTAGTGCCGGTTTAATACAAAAATATTAAATAAATAACAATTTAAATGGAGCGTAAACGTGAATTTATCTAAAATCACATTAGCAACTCTTGCTGCTTTTGCGGTAACGCAAGTATCAAGTGCAGTAGCTGCAAATAAACAATATCTGAATGAGCAAGCAGCCCTAACTACAGCTTTGCAAAATAGTGCGTCATCGGTACTTATGGCAAGCCCAATCCAGTTAGTTGGTTTGGATGCAGGTAATGAGTTAGTCGTATTAAAAGAAGTAAAAAGTAATAATGGTGATACGACTCGGCGTTATCAACAACAGTATCAAGGATTACCAGTCATTGGTGATACTGTGAGTTTAACGTTTGATAATAATGGCCAATTAAAACGCGCTCATGGTGCTGCTGTATATGATATTAGTAGCGATATAAGCTCAGTGATGCCAAAACTCAGTAAAAAAATGGCTATTACACAGGGGTTAAAAAACTCCCCCGCAGCGGCTAAATCAGTAAGCCTTAAAAAACACAATGAACAATCGCGTTTAGCGATTTGGCTTGATGCGCAACATGTCGCACATTTAGTGTATGAAGTATCGTATGTTACTTATGGTGCTAATCCTTCTCGACCTTATCAGATCATTGATGCGAATTCTGGTGAGGTTTTGCATAGCTTTGATAACCTTCAACATGCCAATGCTACAGGCCCTGGTGGAAATTTAAAAACAGGAAAGTACATTTACGGAACTGATTTTAGTAGTTTAGATGTGTCGCAATCAGGCAACACTTGCACCATGAATAACGCAAATGTTAAAACCATTAATTTAAATGGTGGCACCAGTGGCTCTTCAGCGTATTCCTTTACTTGCCCCGAAAACACCTTTAAGGAAATAAATGGCGCTTATTCGCCATTAAATGACGCGCACTACTTTGGTAATGTCATTTTTAATATGTATAACGACTGGATTGGTTCTCCTCCGCTGTCTTTTCAATTGCAAATGCGTGTTCATTACGGCAGTAATTATGAAAATGCTTTTTGGGACGGATCAGCAATGACTTTTGGTGATGGTCAAAATACCTTTTATCCATTAGTTAGTTTAGATGTTTCTGCTCATGAAGTTAGCCATGGTTTTACTGAGCAAAATTCAGGGCTTGTATACAGTGGGAAATCGGGCGGCTTGAATGAAGCGTTTTCTGATATGGCTGGTGAAGCTGCCGAGTTTTATATGCTAGGCACTAATGATTGGTTAGTTGGCCAAGAAATTTTCAAAGGCAATGGTGCATTGCGTTACATGAATAACCCGACCCAAGATGGTAGTTCAATTGATAACCAATCGAGTTATTATTCTGGGATGGATGTACATTACAGCTCCGGTGTATTTAATAAAGCATTCTATAACTTAGCAACTAAAGCTAGTTGGGATACTAGAAAAGCTTTTGAGGTTATGGCGCGTGCAAACCAATTATATTGGACCGCTAGTACCAATTGGGACTTGGCAGGGAATGGCGTAATGGATGCGGCATGTGATTTAGATTACAGCCCAGGTGATGTACAAAGCGCACTTGCGGCAGTGGGTGTAACGTCAAATTTAAGCCCTGGCAGTAGTTGTGGAGGAGTAGAGCCACCAATTGACGAGCCACTTAGCAATGGCGTGCCACGCACTGGGATCAGTGGTACAGAAAAACAGCAGCTGTTCTTTACCTTAGAAGTACCAGCTAATGCCACTAATTTGCAGTTTAATACGGTAGGTGGCAGTGGTGATGCGGACTTGTATGTAAAATTTGCGCAAAGACCAACACTAAATAGTTTTGACTGTAACAGCACGACTTCAACCAGCACTGAAAGCTGTGCTATCAGCAATGTTCAAGCAGGTACTTACTATGTAATGGTTGAAGCCTGGAACCAAATATCGGGCGTTTCACTCACGGGGAGTTTTGATGGCGGTGATACGGGTACTACACCAATAAACCGTACTGAAACTAATGTAAGTGTTAGCTCAGGTGGTTGGACTCGTTTTAGTCAAGAACTAAGCGCAGGTTATTCAACATTGAATGTTGCTATAGCGGGTGGTTCTGGTGATGCAGACTTGTATGTTAATTTTGGCTCGCCATCATCAACATCGTCTTATCAATGTCGACCATATAAAAATGGTAACAACGAAAGTTGCGAAATTACTGCTCCACAAGCGGGCACTTGGTATATTGATTTACAAGGCTACAGCGCGGCAAGTGGCGTAACGTTAACAATAACGGCTAACTAATCCCTCACCTAAGGGAGCATTCTCTCCCTTTTTTACCCTTATATTTTCAGAGTCTGAATTTGGGTAAACACAGAAAAAAAGGAAACTGTTATGAATATCTTTGCACCAAGCGTCCTGCTTGGCACTGTGTCATTATTGGTAAGTCAGCTGGTAATAGCACAAGAGCCTGACAGTATTTGGGTAAGTATTGACCCTGTAGCAGCTAAACATTACAAATTAAACCAAACAGCTCATAAACACAGTACCGAGCTCCTCGCTCCACAAGCATCCAGCTTATCTTCTATTAATTTTATGCGTATTAAACAGACTGAAGTGGCTAATTTAAGTGAATTTATGCACGACAATTACCATCGCTGCGGTGGCTTTGTAGCACATGAATCATTGCTTGAGGCGCAGCTTTATACTGAGCAATTAGCTAAAGTACAGAATCAGTCAATCAACAGTTTGGCTATTAACTACACAATAGATAATGCGCAAACGGTACAGACACTGATCAATAACATTAGTCCTAATGATCTAACCAATACCGTTAATTCGTTGAGTGCTTTTAATAATCGCTATTACTCAGTACAAAGTGGAGTTGATGCATCTCAATGGTTAAAAGATTATTGGCAACAGTTAGCGAGCAACCGCGCTGATATTAGTGTTGATTACTTTAGCCATAGTTGGTCGCAATCATCTGTAATTGTGACTATTCAAGGCAGCGAAAAAGCGGATGAAATAGTAATTGTTGGCGGTCATTTAGATTCAATTAATCAATCAAATCCTAGTAATGGCAGAGCGCCCGGTGCGGATGATAATGCCTCCGGTATTGCGGTCTTGTCGGAAGTGCTTCGGGCAATCGTAGATAATAACTATCAACCACAAAGAACAATCCAAATTATGGGCTTTGCAGCTGAAGAAGTAGGGCTGCGAGGTTCAAAAGCGATTGCAACGGCGTATAAATCACAGGGCAAAAATGTGGTAGGTATGGTGCAATTTGATATGACCGGTAATCATGGCAGTAGCGATGATATTGTGATGATGACAGATTATACTAACAGCGGCCAAAATCAGTTTTTGGGACAATTGATCGATACTTATTTACCCATCCTAAGTTATGGTTTTGATCAGTGTGGTTATGGCTGTTCAGATCATGCTTCGTGGTATCAGCAGGGCTTTGCCGCCTCAATGCCATTTGAGTCGCGCATGGCTGATATTAACCCGCTAATCCATACTGCAAACGACAGTAATTTTGATGCTGATCATGCGAGTAAATTTGCCAAACTTGCGGTGAGCTACTTAGCTGAAATGGCTAAAAATGCCGGCTATGAAGTACCACCCACTGACAATGAACTGGAAAATGGTGTCACAGTGTCTGGAATTAATGCGCTTGCTAAAGAGCAAGTTTTTTATACCTTAGCAGTCCCTGCAGGAAGTAGTAATTTAAACTTTACTACAGCAGGTGGCAGTGGCGATGCTGATCTATACGTTAAGTTTGGCGCACCGCCTACTTTACAAGACTTTGACTGTAACAGCACTAATTCAAACAGTAATGAAGCATGCGCTATTAGTAATATACAATCAGGTACATATCATGTCATGGTTGAAGCATGGAGCGCTATTACCGGTGTTTCCTTAACGGGTAGTTATGATGGTGACAATAATGTACCGACACCGATTAATCGTACCGAGACGAATGTCAGTGTGGCAACAGGAGGTTGGACTCGCTTTAGTCAAAATATCAGTGCGGGTTACGCGTCGTTAAATATTTCTATTTTAGGTGGTAGCGGGGATGCTGATCTGTATGTGAATTTTGGTTCGCCGTCATCAACGTCAACATATCAATGTCGACCTTATAAAAATGGTAATAATGAAAGCTGTACTATTAGCAATCCCCAAGCTGGTGCTTGGTATATTGATTTACAAGGTTACACTGCGGCAAGTGGTATTACTTTAACGATCAACGCACAATAATAACAATAGCAAAGGGGCATTGCTCCTTTGCTATTTGCTTTGCGTATTCACTTGCCCTTGGGGCTATGCTTACGTAAAATCCCGCTATTATTTTTAGCAAAGCGATCGTTATTATCAAACAGCTTTTTAGTGCAGCAGGCCCGTTAGCGCAATCTCTAGATGGTTATACGCCTCGCCAACCGCAGATCGATATGGCGGTTGCGGTGAGTGATGCATTAAAAAACCGCTCGCAATTAGTGGTTGAAGCGGGCACTGGTACAGGTAAAACCTACGCTTATTTAGCCCCCGCGCTAAAGTCTAAAGGTAAAACAATAATTTCAACCGGCACGAAAGCGCTGCAAGAACAATTATATCACCGTGATTTACCACAATTAGTCAAAGCGCTTAGTGCGAGTAAAAAAACCGCGCTGCTAAAAGGGCGCAGTAACTATCTATGTACTTATCGGCTTAATCAGCATGTTGCCCATGTACCGACCGATGATTCTGATGTGATGCATCAATTGGCCATGGTGGCTAAATTTGCCAGTGAAACGCACACCGGTGATCTGGCTGATTGTATTGGTATCGAAGAAGATGCCAAAGTATTACCTTATGTAAGCTCCACTGCGGATAACTGCTTAGGTAAAGAGTGTCCTGATTTTCAAGATTGCTATATTCGCAAAGCCCGCTTAAAAGCGATGGATGCCGATATAGTAGTGGTTAACCATCATTTGTTTTTTGCAGACATGGCGGTAAAAGATACCGGCTTTGCTGAACTCATTCCCACAGCTGATGCCTATATATTTGATGAAGCACACCAATTAAGTGAAATTGCCAGTGATTACTTTGGTGAGAGTATCAGCACTAAAAAGCTGGTGGACTTAATTAATGATTTACGAGCAATTTATCGCTCTGACATTCCGGATATGTTGCAACTTGGTAAAACCTTAAATAAGCTTGAAACCAGTGTTGCAGACTTGCGCTTACAATTTGGCTTAGATGGTAGCCGAGGTGATTGGCGACAAATGCTGGCAAGTAAAGAAATTTGCGCCGCGTTACATAGGGTGATCAGCGATTTAGACTTTTTGTATCAAGTACTCAAACATTGTTTAGACCGTAGCGATAAAATAGAACACCCATTTGAGCGTACCTTAGCTTTTAAAGGGCAATTAGAGCGGGTGTTTGATATAAGCCAAACAGGTAACAGTTATTGGTATGAAACAACACGCCGCTATTTAACCGTACATATAACTCCGCTTAACGTATCAGTTAAATTTGCGCAAATGATGGCAGACACGGGGGCTGGCTTTGTATTCACCTCAGCGACTCTATCTGTCGATAATGCACTTGATCATTTTAACGCAAGCCTAGGCCTTAAGCCTGCCAAAAGTATGATGGTTGATAGTCCGTTTGATTATTATCAGCAAGCCTTATTATGTTTACCGCGTTATTTGCCTGAAACACATGCAGCGAATATGCCTCATGCGATTGTTAAGCTTACCCTCGATTTAATTAAAGCAGCAAAAGGGCGCTGCTTTGTATTGTTTACCAGCTATCGGATGATGCATTTAGTCGCCGAAGGGCTGAGTACGCAGATTGATTATCCTATTTATATGCAAGGGCAAATGTCTAAACGTATTATTTTAGAAAAATTTACCCGCCATGGTAATGCCGTATTATTAGGTACTGCGTCGTTTTGGGAAGGAGTTGATGTCAGAGGTAGCACACTCAGTTGTGTTATTATTGATAAGTTACCCTTTGCAGCACCCGATGATCCACTGCTCCAAGCTAAAATGCAAGATGCGCAATTACAAGGACATGATCCTTTTGCTTATATTCAATTGCCACAAGCGGTGATTGCACTAAAACAAGGCGTTGGACGACTGATCCGCGATAGTAAGGATAAAGGGGTGTTGGTGATTTGCGATAACCGTTTAGTGACACGCCAATACGGCCAAGTCTTTTTAAAAAGCTTGCCGCCGATGCGCCGCACACGTAGCCTTCAAGTGGCCAGTAAATTTTTAGAACACATTAACTAGAGAAATAATTACCATGAATAACGCAATCAGTACTAGTGATATTAATCTATTAGCATTTGACGCTTCTACCGAAGCATTGTCTTTAGTGCTCAATTATAATGGTCAGTTATTTCACCATTTTGAAGTATGCCCGCAACAGCATAGTCAAAAAATCTTACCGTTGGTTGATCAGTTGTTAGCTAAGGCAAATTGCCGTTTAACTGATTTAGATGTTATTGGTTTTGGCCAAGGCCCAGGTAGTTTCACTGGCGTGCGTATTAGTGTCGCCATTGCGCAAGGCTTAGCTTATGCATGTAAACTGCCACTAGTTGGTGTGTCAACGCTGCAAATGATGGCGCAGCAAGCTTATCAACAAACCGGTGAAAAAAGTGTATTTAGTGCTATTGATGCGCGTATGGGAGAAATATATTTTGCCCATTACAGAATCAGTGATAATGGTGTGATGACCTTACAAGGTGACGAACAAGTATTAAAACCAGCATTATTATCTCTTGCAGACGAACCAGGGATTGCAGTGGGCACTGGCTGGCAAACATACCCTGAGGCACTGGCAGATAACCCACAAATTGCTATCAATAACGACATCATATTACCTGATGCCGGTTTTATGTTGGCTACAATTAGCGATGATTTCAGTGCGCAACGTACGGTCAGTGCTGCGCAAGCTCAACCTAAATATGTACGTGATACAGTAACCTGGAAAAAATTACCTGGACGCGAATAAACTGATTAATAAAGCAACTTGCAAGGTTATTAAATTTGGCACATAATTTAATAACCTAAGTAACGAGACGCAACTTTGAATCTACCTATTGGCTCTGGGTTTTACTCGGGAGACATACCCGGTAAAATTACCTCAAGACAGATCAACACTAATAAACCTCAGGGGTTATTGGAGCAATCTGCTGCTGATAATAAACAGTCTGCGGAGTTTGTTAAATCAAGCCAAGCAGGTATTGCGCTGGCTGATAAGTTACAAAGTGACACTGCCCAACCTAGTTACCGACAAACGATTTATGACCAGCCGACAGCCAAAGTAAGTCGTGCTATTTCAACCTACACCGAGTTTGCTAATTTAGAACGCCGAGCTGAAGTACAAAACTTAATTGGTGTGGACATCTACGCTTAACAATTAGACAGTAATTTAACTCTGTGTTGATGTGCCAGTATTTGGCAAAAGTTTACCTCCAGCTGTGATTAAAAAAGCCCAGATACATTATGACTGGGCTTTTTATAATTAACCTTTAATGTTGCAGTTAGCCTCTACCCTCAGGAAAAGCAACATGCCAGTTAAACGTTACTGCTGTTCAATAAAGCCGATCAGTTTATCTGCAATATCAGTATTGTTTTGTGAGCCGATAAATTTATCAGCACCTTTACCATAGGCAAATACTTGTACATCAATAGCAGTGTGACCGCCGGTAGTCCAACCGGTGAAGCTGGCTCTACTGATAATATCTTTAATGGCAAGATTAAGTGGTTTATCGCCTAGTTTTTTTGCTTGTTCAAGCTTGATCTGGTTTTCGGGAGTGTATTCTATATTCGTGTTAGCAGTCCAAATGGCTTTTAAATCATTAGACTCAGACATTAATTTAGTTAATTTAACGGCTGTGGCTTTCACGCCTTTTACTACCTCGGTTTCCCATTTATATTGCCCATGCGCACCTAATGTTAAACCACCTGTTGAGTGATCTGCGGTGATCACCAATAAGGTATCCGGGTTTTTATCAACGTACGCTTTTGCTTGCTCGATTGATTTAGCAAAATCATCCATTTCCGCCATTGCACAGGCAATATCATTGGCATGGCCACACCAATCAATTTGGCTACCTTCGATCATCACAAAAAAGCCATTTTTGTTATTTTCATCAAGTAACTCAAGCGCTTTATTGGTCATTTGTGCTAAGCGTGTTGGGTTATTATCTAACGCAAAGTCAAGCCCAACTGGAGCAAATAATCCCAGCGCAGGAATTTGCTTAATATCTTTTAACGCACTAAAGTCATCACTGTATTGATAGCCCGCTTGCTTAAATTCTGCAACTAAATTACGGTCTTCGCGGATGTAATATTTAGTACCGCCACCGAGCATTAAATCAACGGGAAGTTTTCCGGCAATTTTATTATCAATATAATCATTGGCAATTTCATCGTAATTACGACGAGATTCATTATGTGCAGCGAAGCTTGCAGGCGTGGCATGATTGATTTGTGAGGTTGCAACTAATGCGGTGATCATGCCTTTTTGTTTAGCAATTTCGAGCATTGTTTTTACCGGTTTTTTATCGGTATCAACTGCAATTGCACCATTATAGCTTTTATGGCCTGAGCTCAAAGCAGTTGCGCCAGCAGCACTGTCAGTTACATAAGTATGGTCGTCAGGGTAAGTATGTGCCATGCCTTTAAGGATTGTATCAAACACCGTGCCTTCTATTTCTTCGGTAGACGGATCATCTTTAAAGTAGCGATATGCTGTAGTATAAGCGGGGCCCATGCCATCACCAATCATATAAATTATGTTTTTTGGTGCTTGCTCTGCGTATGCACTTGCTGAGCATAATAATGCCAAGAGGCTTATTTGTTTCTTCATCTTTGTACCCTGTTTATTATGTAGTGCCATTGTATACGCAATGTAGTATAAATAAATGTCTTTTACGTTAAACAAACTAAAAACAAAGGGGAATTACGCAGTGCATCCATTTTCAGTTCAAAGTGGCGCATTAACACTTCATGGCCTAACATTTGGGCAAGGAAAAGAGGTTGTCATTGCATTACATGGTTGGCTTGATAATTGTCATAGTTTTTTACCCATGTTAGAACATAACACCTTAACTGCAACTTGGTATTGTGTGGACTTTCCTGGACATGGTTTATCAGATTGGCGTGGAAGCGATGCACACTATTATTTCATTGATTACATTGATGATATTTATAACTTAATCGAGCAACTTGGGGTTAATAAAGTACACTTGGTTGGTCATTCTATGGGCGCAATGGCCGCTGGTCTTTTTGCCAGCTGTTTTCCTGATAAAGTAAATACGGTCACTATGATAGAAGGACTGGGAGTTGTCACAACACCCAGTAAAAAAGTGGTCGAGCAGCTTAGAAATGCAATTTTGAATCGACGTCGTGTAAATAAAAAAGCACCCCGACAGTACGAGTCAAAACAAATAATACACCAAGCACGGGCGGTACAAAGTGACTTACCTTTGGATTTAATAGCACTTTTGATGGACAGAAATATACGAGAAACTGAACAAGGATGGCTGCTAAGAACTGATCCAAAGCTTAAAAATCATTCAGGTTTTAGATTTGATGAGCAACAATGCATAGCGGTAATAAGCGAAATAAATGTGCCGTGCCAATTAATTCTAGGCAGTGAAGGGTATCAATTTATTAGTGATAATTTAGATAAATATGCTAATTATTACAAAAGCTTAATAGTAAATGAAGTTGAAGGTGGCCACCACTGTCATATGCAAAGCCCTGAGCAGTGTTTACAGCAGATTCATGCCTTTATGCTGCAAACTGGTGCATGTTAATTGTATATTTGCACAAAATGTGGGAATATTTGTGAATTAGAGTGATTGCTCAATTGTGAAATTGCCTTACTTAGTTTAAGGTTTAATAAAAATAAATTATAAATAGAACAGGAGCTAAGAGTGGACAAAATTTGGCTGAAGCGCTACCCAGAGGGTATGCCTGAAACAATCGATCCTGAGCACTACAACTCGTTGTTAGAAGTGTTTGAAAAAAGCTTCACTGACTACAAAGACTTGCCTGCTTTTACCAATATGGGTAAAACATTGAGCTATGATGAAATAGACCAAGCAACAAAACGTGTTGCTGTGTATATTCAAAAAGAGCTGGGATTGAAAAAAGGCGATAAAGTGGCTGTAATGATGCCAAATTTATTACAAACACCTGTTTCAATACTCGGTATTTTACGTGCCGGTTGTGTCGTAGTTAACGTTAATCCGCTTTACACTGTACGTGAGCTTGAACATCAATTAAATGATTCAGAAACATCAGCGATTTTTATACTGGCTAACTTTGCAGACACGCTTGAAAAAGCATTGCCGCACACTAAAGTAAAACACATCGTAGTTACCCAAGTGGGTGATATGGTGGGTGGCTTTAAAAAGCACTTGGTTAACTTTGTTGTTAAGCATATTAAAAAAATGGTGCCAAGCTATTCATTGCCTAACCCCATTAAGTTTGAAGCCTTACTTGCAGCGAACGAAAAAGATTACATTAAACCTGAAGTGTGTTTATCTGATATTGCTTTTTTACAATATACCGGTGGCACAACGGGTGTCTCTAAAGGTGCGATGCTGACCCATGGCAATATGGTAGGTAACTTAGAGCAGGTTTCTGGTTGCTTAGATCAAGTGTTAGAACGTGGCAAAGAAGTTGTTGTCACTGCTTTACCGCTTTATCATATCTTTGCACTAACAGCGAACTGCTTAACGTTTATGAAGTATGGCGGATTAAATTTATTGATCACTAATCCGCGTGATATGAAAGGCTTTGTGAAAGAATTAGGCCAACATAAATTCACCGCGATCACGGGTGTAAATACATTATTTAATGGTTTGTTGAACACACCGGGTTTTGCCGAGCTTGATTTTTCAAGTTTGAAAATGTCCCTTGGTGGTGGTATGGCTGTACAGCGACCTGTTGCTGAAAAATGGCAAAAGATCACCAGTAGCAAATTAATGGAAGGGTATGGTTTAACTGAGTGTTCGCCATTAGTTACTGTCAGTCCTTATGATCTAGATTCATACAATGGTTCGATTGGTTTACCTGCACCTAATACTGAGATCAAGTTGATGTTAGATAATGGTGAAGAAGCAGCCAAAGGTGAGCCGGGCGAATTATGGGTTAAAGGTCCACAAGTGATGGTTGGTTATTATAATCGTCCTGATGCAACGGCTGAGTGTTTGCAAGATGGTTGGTTTGCCACAGGGGATATAGCCACTTATGACGATGAAGGATTCTTTTATATTGTTGACCGTAAAAAAGATATGATCATCGTATCTGGCTTTAATGTGTTCCCAAATGAGATCGAAGAAGTGATTGCAATGCATGAAGGTGTTTTAGAAGCAGCAGCAATTGGTATCCCTCATGATGTTAGCGGCGAACAAGTTAAAGTTTTTATTGTTAAAAAAGACCCATCTTTGACTGAAAAAGATATAATAAAACACTGTCGTGATAATTTAACTAATTACAAGGTCCCTAAACTGGTTGAGTTTAGGGATGAATTGCCAAAAACAAACGTTGGCAAAATACTCAGACGAGCCTTGAAAGATTAGCAAGCTAAAAAAGCCGACATATGTCGGCTTTTTTATTGTAGGAGATTAAGTGCAATATCAATTGATCCAAACCCAAAATCAATTAAATGAGTTTGTAGAGCAGATCCGTAACAAACCCATCTTAGCAATTGATACAGAATTTATGCGTCGTCGTACTTTGTATCCTGAAGTTGCCCTTATTCAAGTTTATGACGGCGAACATTTAGCATTAATCGATCCGCTAGCCGAGCTATCATTGTTTGATTTTTGGCAGATTTTACGTGATCCTGCGGTGTTAAAAGTCTTGCATTCACCGTCGGAAGATATTGAAGTATTTCAAAAATACGCCGGCTTCGTACCAGCTCCCTTATTTGATAGCCAGTTTGCCTTGCAATTATTAGGCAATGGCAACTGCATGGGCTTTGCTCATATGGTAAAAAATTTACTCGATATTGAAATCGACAAAAGCGAATCACGGACCAATTGGTTACAGCGTCCGCTAACAATTAAACAACTCGATTACGCTGCAGCTGATGTATTTCATTTATTACCGTGCTTTAAAATTATTATTGAACAAATCAACGACGCTGGTTTCTTTGATATTGTGATCAATGAAAGTGAGTTGATTGCACAAAAACGGGCTTATCAAACACCGGATGAACATCTGTATCGAGACATTAAAAATGCTTGGCAATTAAAACCTGCGGATCTTGCTGTATTAAGAGAGCTTGCGGCTTGGCGTCGTAGCAAAGCGATACGCAAAAATTTAGCGCTTAACTTTGTATTAAAAGAGCATTGCTTGGTTGAATTGGCAAAACGCAAACCAACGAGTTTAACTGCAATGCGTAATGTGCCAGAAGTCGATAGCATCGAAGTTAACCGCTCGGGCGTTGAAATCTTAAAGTGTATTGAAAAAGCTAAAGTGATCCCTGTTGCAGATTTTCCTGAGCCACTAAGACGACTTATTGACTTTCCAAGTTATAAAAAAGTAGCCAAAGAAATTAAACAAAAAATCACTGCAGTTGCTAAAAAACAGGGCATTCCAGAAGATGTATTTGCATCTAAAAAGCAAATCAACCAGTTGATCAGTTGGAATTGGAAGTTAACCAGCGCTGAGCGTGAACAGACTCCAAAGCCCGATTTACTTAACTCATGGCGTTATGAATACTTAAAAGACACACTGAAAGAGTGGGATGTATAATTATTAAGAGTTCATAGGGACTAAGATAGTTAATGTACTATTGTTAGTCCCTACTGTTTGTGTCAGAGGAGGGAGAAAGTTACTTTATTCGCCCATTTTAGCGAGGATCTTATCTAAATTAACTTTAGATTTAGCCACGCTTTGCATTGGTGTTAACCCATTCGGGTATTCTTCTTGCTCTACGACTAGCCACTGAGTGGCGCCATCAACAATCAATGTTTCTATTATTTTTTGCCATGGATAATCATTTTCACCTAATATAGGACTTAAGCCATCGTTAGGATGGGTGCGAACTTTTAAGTGGGTTGCCAGGGTTCGTCCTGGGTATTTTTTAATGAAATATTCAGGATCTTTTCCTGCATAATGTACCCAACCTATATCAAGCTGCAGTGGCAGGGTATATGGCGTATTACTGGCAATAGCGTCCCAGTATGTCGCGTTTTGGAATTGATTAAACTCCTTATTATGGTTGTGAAAACCGATGTGCATAGCATAGCGCTGAGCGATTTCATTAACCTGAGTGAGTTGTTCGGTCAGAGAGGTGATTCCTTGTGGCTGCCAAGCTCTTTCATCCCAAGGTACAAATAAAATCGAAACACCAAGGGTTTTATAAAACAATAATGTGTCTGCTAAGGTGTCATCCGTTAAGGAATCAAAGCCGATATGTGCGCTACTAGCGACTAAATTTAGCTTCGCGAGTTTGTCCTTCAGTGCACTTGGATTGTTCTTATAAGGCCCAAAGTCACCTGCAAATTCCACACCTTGAAAGCCCATATCAGCAATAGATGAAAGGGTGCCATCAAAATCCGCTTTTAAGGCATCTTTAACAGACCAAAGCTGAACACTAACGGGGAGTAGTTGTTTGCTTGTTTTTGCATAGATAGACAGCGAGTTTAAAACACAAAAAATAAACAGAATTGAAATAACATAATTAAATAATGATTTGATTTTGAACATAAAAAACACCTAGGAGGAAAAGCAGGGAATTGCTCCCTGCTTAGGGCTGGGCTAGCTAAAAAATAACTTAGCGTTAACTGGCAACTGAATCTTGATAAGCATACTCGGTCAAACCCAGTTCAGCTAAAACGCTATCTAAATGGGCTTTTGCTTCATCAGTAGGTCCTGGGTAATCGCCTGCAATAGGCACATTGCCTAAATAGCCAATATCTTTACAACCTTGCGGTGTACAAAAGTAGGCACCAAGTACAAGGTTTTTAAAGCGTAAAAAAGCATTACCAATGCGTTGAAACTGCGCAGGGGTTTCATCATCAAAATAAGCAATATCATTTAAGATGGCTGTTTGTTGCTCTTTTTTCAATGCGACAAATGGTGCTTTATAACGCAGCACAGCCTCATCATCGATCCATGCTAATCCGTGTAAAATAGTAACGCGGTCTTTTTGTTGACCGTTATAAGGTGAGCTTACCCACTCATCAATCACACTCGGTACATTTACCTCAGTTGCACTTGGGTTGTTACCTTCGCTAGGCACGATATAATCGGCTAACACCGCAACTAAATTTAATTGTGCTTGAGTTAATGTCAATGGCCAAGGTGATTGTGGTGGCATAACCATATTGGGATCAGTGCCATAACCTTTAGCTGTTATAGGTTGTAAATCTAAGTCAGGCCAATGTCCTTTATCACTAATTTTCTCTTCTAACGCTTTACTACACCCTGCTGAAAGTGATACGGCGGAACCTGCGGCTAATAAACCAAGCCACTTTAACGATTCACGACGTGTCATGCCGGAAATATATTTGTATGAGTCAACACGATCTTCATTATGCATGTTACAGCGCTCCTTGTTCTATTTGTTTGGCTATCCAGGTTGAATTACGCATTGCCAATGTCATGATGGTTAATGTGCAATTTTTATGTGGATTAGAGGCAAATACCCCTGCATCCATCACAAATAAGTTGTCGCAATCCCATGTTTGGCCCCATTGATTGGTCACTGAATCCTTTGCTGAGCTACCCATGCGAGTGGTGCCTACTTCATGAATGATCTCGCCACCTTTTGAAATTGCTTTTTCAGCAGCAGGTAATTTGCCCACAGTAGCTCCTAGATTTTCAAGGATCTGTTTCGCTGTTTTTAAGCCGTGCTCAATTTGTTTTAGCTCACGATCTGACCATTTGAAATGAAATTTCGAAACCGGAATGCCCCATTTATCTTTAACATTTTCATCAATTTCCATGTAGGTATCATCGTTGGGGAGCATTTCTCCGCGCAGCGCAAAGCCAACATAAGATCCATAGGCATCACGAACTTGTTGTTTTAGTTCAATACCATAACCACGTTTATCGCCAGAGACTCCAGAGCCAGGTTGATTAAAACCGCTACTGATCTCAAAGTGATAACCACGAGGAAAATCAAGCTCACCTTTGGCATGTGCTTTGTGTCCCCACCAAGGAATAAATAAATGGTTCCCAGTGTGGCCATCTTCGTTATAACGTGGGCGACCTTTTAATGCTGGAACTTGCGCACCAAGCCAAGCACCGGTTGAATCCATTAAGTTACGACCTACTTGGCCACTTGAGTTAGCTAAACCTTTGGGATGCTTGGCGTGTTTTGAATTTAGCAAAATACGTGCGGATTCGCAGGCACTAGCGGCAAGGATCACGATATCTGCTGTTAGTGTTTTTTCAGCTACGGTTTGCTTATCTATATAAGTAACACCCGTTACTTTACCGTCATCATTAACAGCCACTGATTTAACCATTGCATCAGTAATTATTTCTAAATTCCCAGTTGCTTTTGCCATAGGTAATAATGAGGTTGTAGTTTGAAACGCCGCGCCGATTGAGCAACCATGGCCACAAGGTGTTGCATAAAAGCATGCCATACGATCATCTTTTGGCCGAGTTAATACTGCTCTGTGCATAGGCACGGCTGCGATACCCAGTTTTTTCGCACTGGCAGCAATAAGTAACTCAGGAATTCGCGGCGTTGGTGGTGGCTGTAATACCCCAGGTGCAGATGGCGGCATATCATCAAGGCCGGTATTGGTGCCGCAAATACCCACTAGTTCTTCCGTGATGTCGTACCATGGTGCGATATCATCATAAGTGAAAGGCCAATCTGCGCCGTTGCCATCTTGGCTCTTACCTTTAAAATCATGTTCACTAAAGCGTAATGAGTAACGTCCCCAGTGATTAGTTCTTCCACCTAGCATGCGCGCACGCCACCAGTAAAAATCAGTGCCTTTGGCGTTAGTGTAAGGCTCATCAGGAACTTGCCAGCCACCATCGACGGTTGCATCGTAAAAGCCAAAGTTTTTGTCTTTATTTCCTGCGCCCATTAAAGGAGCTTCACTGTTACGGCGAAACATTGGGCTTTCTTTTTTTGGATCGTAATCACGCCCCGCTTCAAGTAATAATACTTTATGGCCTAGTTTAGTTAAGGTATAAGCGGCCATTGCGCCACCTGCGCCGGAGCCAACAACCAGTACTTTATGATCAAATGTAGACATGCTTATAGTTCCTTAATTTTTATATTTTTAAACCACACTTTGTCACCATGGTCTTGAAGACCTATATGTCCTTGCTCTGCCGCAGCAAAGTTACTCCAAGTAGCAAATTTGCTATTTGCGACAAGGGTATTCCATGTTGTGCTGCCGATTACTATGCTTAATGTACTTATGCCATTTTGCCAAACCTGCAAGTGTTTATCTTGCATACGAATACGAACACTATTCCAATTATTGGCTGGTTTATGCGCTGTTGTCGGGGCTGCAAACAGATCGTAAAGAGAGCCAGCCAAGTGTGAGTCTATTTTGTTATCTGGGTGCTCTTCGTTATCAATTATTTGAATTTCAGGGGCGTGAGAATAAATCATACTGCCAGTTTCATCTGCCAGCACAAAAATACCGCTATTCCCTTTAGTTGAAATTTTCCAATCTATTTGTAAATCAAAATTGCGATAGACTTTTTTCGTGAGTATGTCGCCGCCGCCTTTAGTGAGTAACATTGCGCCATTGTCTATGGTCCATTTTGGGCTGAGTGTCTCACTTTTAAAATTGCGCCAGTGCGACATATCTTTGCCATCGAACAGTAATTGCCAGCCAGCTGATTGTTCTTCTTTAGAAAGTTGGTTATCGGGTGTCTTAGCAAAAGCACTGCTACTAAAAGCCAGTGCAATTGACAACATCGAGATTGATTTAAGCATATAATACCCCTTATTTTTTGTGTGTTACTTGTTATGACTAAACGTATTTCTCAACGTTTTTATTTTTTGTTATAAACAGATGAAGACCAATAAATACAATGATCAGTACAATCGGAAAAACCAGTAGATTTTGTAATACAGCTTGTCCTGCGAGCACTTCAACTTGTTCTACACTGACACTAGTTGTTTGTGCTTGTGTTCGCGCATTATCAATCCAATGGCCTATGACGGGGTTCCAGATACTCATTGCAAACATGCCAGCTCCACCAATTAACGACATGCCAAGTGCACCTGTTTTTGGGGCATACTCAGCGACACAACCGATCATGGTTGGCCAAAAATAAGTAACGCCAACGGCAAATAGTGCTGCGGCAAGGTAGATGGTATTACCTTGCGCTTGGCTCATTAAAAATATCCCTAGTGTTGAAAAAATGGCTGAGCCCAGTAGGACACCCGATGGACTAAAGCGGTGCACAATCGGGCCCGCAAAAAACCGACCTAATGCCATCAATCCGGTGATCAAAGCTAAAATAACCATAGGCGAAGCGCCTGACGAGCCAAGGATTTGCTCAATCCATTGCTGTGTGCCAAATTCGGTGACTGCTGTCAGTGTCATGCAAATAATGAGAAACAAATACAGCGGCGAGAGTAAGTGTTTTAAGTTGCTGGTGGTTGAATTTTGCTGTGTATCAAACTGTGGAAATTTCGCTTTAAGCATCATCACACCATAAATAATGGTGGGCACAAGGATCAGCGAAACTTGCCATTGCCAGCTGAAGCCAGCGGATGTCATTGCATTTGAAGCTAATGCACCAATTACGATCCCGCCAGGAAACCAAACATGAAAGCGGTTTAACATAGTGGTGGTGTTTTTAGGATACATTTGGGCGATCAGTGGATTACAACCGGCTTCAACCGATCCATTGGCAAAGCCAATTAAAAAGGTAGAGATCAATAATCCCCAAAAACCATCTGCAGTGATAGTTAAAATAAGTCCGCCTAGGTGGCAAATAAACGCTAATGCAACCAACTTTTTAGCACCAATCGCGTTATAAATGATGCCCCCGAGCATGGTTGCAACCGGAAACCCTAAAAATGCCATGGCATTTACCCAGCCTAGCTGTGTACCAGTGAGGCCGAACTGCTCGCCTAGTTGTCCTAAAACGCCAGCCCTTATTGCGAAAGTCATTGATGTGACAATTAATGCAATGCAGCAAAGCCGAAAAATAATACGATTATTGTTGTTATTCATTGTGTGTGACCCTGTTTATTAAATACCTAATATCCGCTTATTTCGCTGATCATTTGTGTCCATTGCGCTAAAGTCATCAAATGCTTTAGCCGTAGGGCGGATCAAATGCTCTTTTATAAATTGTGCGCCTTCTTTCGCCCCATCTTCAGGATGTTTAATGCAACACTCCCACTCTAGAACTGCCCAGCCATCAAAACCATATTGCGTTAATTTGCTGAAGATACTTTTGAAATCAATTTGGCCATCACCTAAGGAGCGAAACCGACCAGGGCGGTCTTGCCAATCTTGATAGCCACCATAAATACCGCTGCGACCATTTGGATTAAACTCTGCATCTTTGACGTGAAATGCTTTAATACGATGGTGATAAATATCAATAAATGATAAGTAATCAAGTTGTTGTAAGATGAAATGGCTGGGATCATAAAGAATATTTACCCGAGGATGATTATTTGTCGCAGCTAAAAAGCGCTCAAACGTTACGCCATCATGTAAATCTTCCCCTGGGTGAAGTTCATAGCAAACATCCACATCCATTTCATCAAAGTAGTTGAGGATTGGTAGCCAGCGTTTCGCAAGTTCTTGGAATCCTTGCTCTACCAGTCCTTTTGGACGCTGCGGCCAAGGATAAAAAGTATGCCAAAGTAGTGCTCCTGAAAAAGTCACATGGCTTTTCAAGCCCAAATTTTTACTGGCTTTAGCGGCCATCATTAACTGATTGATGGCCCATTTCGTTCTGGCTATAGGGTCACCGCGTAGTGCTTGAGGGGCAAAATTGTCAAACATTTCATCATAAGCCGGATGAACGGCTACGAGCTGCCCTTGTAAATGAGTTGATAACTCTGAAATTGTAAGCCCTGCCTGTGCAGCAATACTAGTCACTTCATCGCAATAATCTTGGCTTTGGGCTGCTTTTTCTAAATCGAAAATACGAGAATTTGCAGTCGGTAGCTGAATTGCTTTGTAGCCTAAATTTGCTGCCCACTGACAAATAGTGGCAAAGCTGTTGAAAGGAGCTTCATCGCTGATGAATTGTGCTAAGAAGATCGCTGGACCTTTAATTTGTTTCATTTTTTATCCAATTTTAAATGGTTGCCACTTAGTGTCTTTGCTCGACGCTGCTACAGCATTTTCTATAAATGCCATTCCGCGAATTGCTTCTTTAATACCAGGCACGTCGAAGTCACTGTTAGATGCTGAGTATCCGGCTTTTTTTGCGTGAATTTGTTTTGCAAAATTGACATAGATATTGGCAAATGCTTCAAGGTATCCTTCTGGATGGCCTGCAGGTGTTCGCAGTGAATTTTGTGCCGCAGTACTTTTTAGGCCAACACCTGCACGTAATAGGGTGGTTGGCGCGTTATGACTTTTGAGCCACAAACTATTTGGTTCCATTTGTGACCACTCAAGACTTGCTTGATCGCCATAAATACGCAAATTAAGATTGTTTTCTTCTCCTAATGCAACTTGGCTAGCAAGAAGAACTCCCTTAGAGTCGTTGTTAAAGCGCAGTAAAACGGTGCCATCATCATCGAGTGTTCTGCCTGCAACAACATGATTTAAGTCAGCGCATAGTGCGGTGATTTCTAGGCCGCTCACGTATTCAGCTAGATTTGCAGCATGCACTCCTATATCAGCTATACAACAACTAATACCGGCCTTATCAGCATCTAAACGCCATTTGGCTTGTTTGGCATTTTCATCTTCGCTGGTGGCAAGCCAACCTTGGCTGTACTCAACAATAATTTTACGAATAGCGCCCAGCTCGCCATCAGTAATACGTTGGCGCGCTTCTTTAATCATCGGGTAACCAGTGTAGGTATGAGTTAATCCATATAAACAATCACTGGCTTGCAGAGTTTTTTCTAATAACAGCGCTTGTTCTAAATTTAGGGTGGCTGGCTTATCTGATAAAACGTGAAAACCTGCTTCAATTGCACACTTTGCAATTGGGAAATGCAAATGATTTGGCGTCACTATTGCCACAAAATCAATTCGTTGATCGGCAGGTAACTTAGCTTCTTCGCTAAACATTTGTTGGTAGCTGTCATAGCAACGATCTGGATTTATTCCTAGCATTGCAGCTGTAGCTTGGCTGCGTGATGGATCTGAACTAAAGGAGCCTGCGACTAACTCAATTAAGCCATCTAAGCGTGCAGCAATGCGATGGATTGCACCGATAAATGCACCTTGTGCACCACCGACCATCCCCATGCGGATTTTGGCATTATTCATGAAAAAGCTCCATGTCAGTAATCGTCTACTGAGTTTAGTTAATATCATGTTATTGATAATAAGGAATGAACAGCGTAAGGGATAATAAAAATTCGGTTGACAATGCAACAAAATCGGCGTTTTATATATTATTGCGAATTGATATTTATAGAATATATTATTATGGAAGTACAAGGGATTATAAATAAAGCGGGCGTAAATCAACTGATCGCGGCATTTGATTTATTACCTGATATTTTGTTTTGGGTTAAGGATTCTGATAGCCGAATTTTATACGCAAATCAACACTTTATTGAGCATCAAGGGTATAAGTCATTAGAGCAGATTTTACTTAAAACTGATTTTGACTTTTCATCCAAGCACTTAGCATTTCAATATGTCAATGACGATAAACGCGTAATGAATGGCTATGTGGTTATTGATCGTTTGGAGCTAAACCAAACCTCAAATGGTGAATTGGCCTGGTTTTCAACGTCCAAAAAAGCGATTTTAACTGACGATGGTCAGATACTGGGCACCTATGGCGTTACACGGCATTTACAAAAAACATCAAAGGCTTTGTCGCATGTAAGAGCGATTGAAGGGCCAGTAAATTATATACGTGAACACTATCATCGTAATATCTGTATTGAAGAACTTGCCGAGCTTGCTCATTTATCGGTAAGTGCGTTAGAGCGGCGTTTTAAAAAACATTTAGCAAAAACACCTAATCAATTTATTAATGAAATACGTTTAGAAAACGCACGTAAGCTACTTGTTGAAACTCGTTTACCTATTTCACAAATAGCCTATCAATGCGGTTTTTCTGAGCCTAGCTATTTCAGTAAACAATTCAGACGCTTATTTGGTGAGATCCCTTCGCAAATGCGCGACCAAATTGAGCCCTAAGCCAGCCGTTTAGCTAATTGAATAGCGCCTTGCTCGGGCAGGTAATGCGCATCACATAGATAACCTTGTGCTTTGGTAGATAACCAAGGAGTAATTTTCTCGGCTGTGCCTCCCATTAATGTAATGTTGTAATAGCCGTGGCTAACTAAATGATCGATATAACGGGTAATATAGCGCGCTGCTTGCTCTAAAATAATAATTGCCCAAGGATCATCTTGCATTGCGAAAACTAAAGGCGCAAAACCGGCAAAAAAAGCGGGTTTGGCATTGAGTGCTAATTCTGTCAGCTGGTTACTTGTATCACAACTAAGCTGTGCCAATAAGGTATTTATTAATGGGCTTGAGGGGGATAAGCCATCTAAAACCTCTAATGCATAACGAAATAAAGTTAAACCAATCCAGCCTCCGCTTGCGCCATCACTTAATAATAATCCATGGCCTCCTAATTCAATAACGTTACCGTTTTTTATTGCTCCAGCACAAAAGCCAGTGCCTAAAATAATAATCGCACCACTGTTATCACCATGGGCACCTTGGCAGGCTATGTGTAAGTCAGTTGAAAAGTTAAATTGTGCAAATGGATGCTGCCACTGTGCCATCTTTTTATTTGCACCGGCAATGCCAGCGCCAGCGAGTCCGGCATAGGCATAAATTGCCCCGAGTGTTGATAGCCCTAAACCAGCCTGTTGTAATGCGTGTGTTGTTGCATCAATAATGGATTGCTGCGCCACTTCAATAGAGGTTGCAATATTTGCTGCACCGCTTACTGCCTCAGCAAGTAGGGTGCCTTGTGCGTTTTCAAGCCTGACTCGGCATTTTGTACCGCCGCCATCAATACCTAAATACAGGGGAGGTTGAGAGTGGTTAGTCATTTTTAGCCTGCTCGTTAGTTCGTTGATTTAAAATTGCGTTAATTAATAACGGATCCACCCAGCCATCCTTGTTGTGTACGCCGGAGTAGGCATGTAGTGACACTAAATTATTGTTGGCAAGTTGCCAAAGTGTACTTGCATTATCAGTGGTTACGCCACCACCAATAACAATTTCTATATGATCATTGGCGTGGCTAATGATTGTTTGTAAATGATTAAGACCTTGCATAACGCCTTTATCATCAGTCCATTTAGTGCCATTTGTGAGGATACGGTCAATGCCCAGTTCAGTTAATAGGCCAATTGCCTTTTCGCTGTCTGCTATACAATCAAAAGCGCGATGAAATGTCGTTGCTAAATTATATTTATGTGCGCAGGCAATAAGCGCTGTGGTAGCTGCGATATCAACGTCATTGGCGTTTAGCGCACCAAAAACAACACCGGTAGCACCTGCGTGCGCCGCGTGTGCTATTTGTGTAAGCATTAGCTTCAGTATTGTTGCATCAACAATAAATTGATTCGCAACAGGTCGTATCATGATAAGCAACTCGCCTTCTGAAGGCATTGCATGAGCTGCAATAGTCATTGCTGTTGCACTAGGAGTGAGACCTTCAAGTTGCATTGTGCTGCAAAGTTCAATTCTAGAGGCGCCAGCTGTAAATGCGGTTTTTACATTATCAGCTAACTGAATATGATCATCTGCGTTTAAACAGACTTCTAAATTTTTACGCATTGTTTCGTTCCAAAATACCAGCGATGTTGTTAACAATAAAATATTTAATTATATTAGATTATAATAGAATAAATAAAATTCATTTGTAAATCATGTTCTTATTTTTGTTTTTTTACTTTTCATGAATATGGGAAGTGTTTTTATATGCCATTAATTTAAGTTGACGACTATAAACTAGCTCAGCACTAATTGGATCTTTTTTTAACCTTAACGCCGATTTTGTTCTAGAGGCAACCGAATTTCTATTATCACTTTCTTCGACAGAACCCTATTCTTGAAAAGCAGTTTAACAAGCTATTAACTCAGATATGAAACGCCTTAAAGTTTATTGGCACGGATTATCGTGGGTTTTAAGTTACTAAATACAATCAATAGCACACAATAATACTGGAGATAAACATGACCAATAATAATAACAGTCGTGAATCGGCGGGTCTTGCTCGGCGATTTAAGAAATCTGCATTGCTTCTAGCGGTGATGGCAAGCTGTAATGGCGCATACGCACAAGATCAACAAAATGAACAAGAAAGCGATCTAGAAGTAATAGAAGTCAGGGGGATTCGCGCCTCGATGGCAGAAAATTTAGCGATTAAGCGACTGTCCAATTCGATTGTTGATGCAATCACCGCAGAAGATATAGGTAAATTTCCAGATAAGAATGTGGCCGATTCTTTACAACGAGTACCTGGTGTTGTGATATCTCGCAGTGGTGGTGAAGGCGAGAATGTTAGTATTCGTGGGTTGTCATCTGATTTAACCCTCACTCAACTTAACGGTAATTTTATTGCTTCATCACCGGGTTCTCCATCTCGTTCTTTTAGCTATTCTTTACTGCCTTCGACTATGGTGCAATCGGTTGAAGTTTTTAAATCATCAGAAGCTCGCTTAGATGAAGGCGGTGTAGGTGGTACGGTTATTCTAAATAGTCGTACGCCATTGGATATGGATGCAAACTCTGGTGCATTTAATGTTGAATACACTTATGCTGATGTAACAAAAGAGTATGAGCCTAATTTTAGCGGTGTGTATTCTTGGAAAAATGAAGATGAAAACGTTGGCTTTTTACTCGGTTATACTAAGCAAGATCGTACTAACCGCTCTCTGACTGGAGATATGTCAGGCGGAGGTGGTTGGCGATGGGCAACGGGGAGCGAGCAGCCAGCAACTGATGTAAATGGCAATGAAATTACTGACAGTACTCGGCGTTTTGGGGCGTTAGAAGATGCGTATGGTAATTCCTATGATGGTGTATGGGCACCGCAAGTTGCCGGTGTGGGCATTACTGAGGAAAAGCGCGAACGTGTTGGTGTGCAAGCGACAATGCAATGGCGACCAACAGATAATTTAGAGCTGACATTTAATCACTTTCACTTTGAATTAGGTCAAGATAGAACTACTTCACAACTGATGATCCCTGAATGGAAATATAACCCTGACTATTTAACCGGTGTAATACTTGATGAAACGGGCTCTATTGTTACTGGAATGGATTTCACCAGTGGTGCAGGCGGTAGTGAAGGCAATTTAGAGTTTCCTTGGATCATAGGTAGTTATACAAAAGAAAAAGATACTTCAGATACGTATGACTTTGCATTTGAATATGCAGGTGATGTCTTTGACCTTAAAGGCAAATTTGGTCGTACGAAGGCAAGCGGTGGGCCATCGGAGTCATTTAATGCAGCGTATAAAAGCGGTCAGCCTGGCAGTCGTAGTGATTCAGGAAAAAATGAAAATGCGGCATCGTTTGCAGGTTGGCGCTTAGGTGAACGTGTTTCTTTATATGCAGATCCAGCATTACTTGCGAATTTACAAGCAGGTATTGCAGGTGATCCTGATCCAGGTTCAACAGGCTCAAGTTTCATTGTCAGTGACTTAAAAGAAGACTATGGTCAACTTGATTTAGATTACCATGTTGCTTATGGCATAGTTGATACATTGCGTGTGGGAGTTAAGCATCGAAAAGCAAGTCTGCATCGGGAAACCAATAATACATTTTTTATTACTCAAGATGGTGCCGATCGCATTGCTAGTGGGGAACTTGATCCATTCAGTCAAGGTGCAATAGATGAAGTTGCCTATCAGTGGATTGGTGGCATGCCAAACCTTGAGGATGTATTAAATAAAGAATCGGAACAAAATATTGCGGGTGGGTTTGAAGTTAATACTATGCCGAGTATTAATTGGCAGCAATATCGGGATATTGTTACTAATGAATATGTTAAATATACACGCCGTGAACCCGATTTTGTTTTTGATATTGAAGAAAAAATAACAGCTGCTTATCTTCAAGCTGATTTTTCGTTTGGTGATTTTCGCGGCAATGTCGGCGTTCGTTATGTAGAAACGCAAACACAAATTATGTCTTCAGACAAAATAAACTACTTTTTAGATGATATAAATGATGCGACCGGTGAAGATATTCTTGGTGATGAGCGTTTGGTTGATGTTGAAACTACCACATTACGCACTGTCAAAGATGACAGATTCCTACCTAGCTTAAATTTAGTCTGGGAAGCGAGTGATTCTCTGGTTATCAGAGCCGCAGCTGCCAAAACTATGTCACGCGCACCTTTTAATGATTTAGGTGCACCGGAACAATTAACCTTCATATCACAAGAGTGGGCTGACGACCGACTCGAATTTAGAGGTAACCCAGTTGATCAAGGTTGGAGTGGATCGGGTGGTAATAAAGCATTACAGCCATTTGAATCTGTGCAACTCGATTTATCAGCTGAATATTATTATGGAACTGGTTCAGCGGTTGGCATCGCATTATTTAATAAGGACGTTGATAATTTCATAGTGCCTTTGATCATTACTTCAGAACGTCCATTCGATGGTTTTACAAATCCTTTTACTGGCGTTGAAATTGTTCCAGCTGGAGACATCACAGTAACACCATTTACCACCACTGCAAATGGTACTAATGCCACTTCTCGCGGAATCGAATTATTTGCTCAACATGCTTTTGATAATGGTTTTGGTATCAATGCTAACTATACCCTCAATGATACTAATCAAGCTGATGTCAGTGTTGATGGTGAAAAAGTAGGTGAATCAGCCTTAGTGGGCAGTGCCGATGATCAATTCAACTTTTCAGCTTACTTTGAAGACGATAACTACAGTGTTCGGGCATCTTATAACCGCCGTGGGAAAATGGCCTTAGGATTAGCTGATGGCTTAACTGTATCCCAAGAACCTTATCAACAAGTTGATTTAAATGCGTCATACAGCGTGATGGAAAATTTAGTGCTCTCGGCATCGGTTATTAATTTAACAAAAGAAGAGTCACGAACATTCTATGGTGATGATAGTAAAGCGCGACTTCGCAGTAGCAGCTATAGCGGTCGCCGGTATTATGCTGGACTAACCTATCGGTTTTAATTGTTAAGGTTTGGCTAAAACGTTTTATCAACAGGCTAACTAAGCACTTGTTAAAAAGAGTTTTTACGTACTCAGTGACAAGTTATAACCGTTTAATAAAACAAAATGAATACGGTTAGTTAGCGTGTTATCAACAGCTGATTTTAAAAGGCAAAATTATGAATACACTAAATATATTTAAACTTGTAGGGACCTCACTTTTAACTGCAAGTTTACTTAGCGCATGTGGTGGATCAAGTAATGACCCAAAAGTAGATAATGTACCAGTAACACCTGATGTTACACATGCTGAAATTGCAGGGACAATAATCAAAGGTGTTTTATCAAATGCAGATATCGCCGTTACTGCGCTCAATGGTAGTAATTTAACAATAAACAGTGCCAGCAATACCGATCAAGAGGGCCGCTTTTTTATTGAATTAAGCAGTGAGGCAGGTTTTGGGATCAATTCCACCGTAAAACTTAATATTTCAACCACGGATAGTTCTACAATGCAATGTGATGCGCTGCGCTGTGGTGATGCTGAATTTACACAATTAACCAGTGGTGCAGCAATTGCTGGGAGTGTATTTTCAACGTTAGGGCAATTAACGGTACCTTATGGCAATGATGCCGATGGTGTTGCAGACACAACTTTGCAAGCCAACGCATTAACAACTTTGGCGACTCAACTTGTAGAGCAACAAATTGCTGATGGTCGAAATGTATCAACTGCAGAGTTAATGGCATTAGCACAGGCGCAAATGTCTGCGTTGTTGTTGCGAACTATGGGTTGGCAAACGGGCAATACTAATGTTTTTAACATGGCAGTGATAAGTGCTGACAAGCTCGACAACTTCATACTAGGTGAAAGTTGTGAAGAAAATGATAGCGCAGAACAAGTATGCTCAACGCAATATGCAGATGAGGCAATAATTAAACTATCGTTGTTAAATGCTTCTTTTGCACAGTTTAGTGAATCTGATAATTTAAAATCAGTGATGGATAATGCGCAGCAGAATATTAGGGCTGCACTAAACGATGACGCAGATGCGCTAGCTGCCTTTCGTCAGCGTATTTATGATGCCATTAGCAGTCATCCTCTAACCACTGAACTAGGCTTAACTGCAGATTCGATAGTTGATCTGTCATTACCGCTTTTTGATGAAGCATTATCAACAGGCCCACTTCAAGAAATCACCACACAAGAGAACTTAACTGGTGCAGTATTTACAGCTAGAAACGCAATTAGTGATGCTGAAAGTGCAGCTAAAGCCTTTGATAATAACCTAGATACTAAATGGCTTGATCATAATGATTGGTTGGGGGCACCAAGTGAAGCATCACCTTCATGGATACAAGTTGATTTTGCAAAGCCACAGGCTGTAAATAGTGTATTCATTACCAGTGCTAACGATGCGCCAGAGCGAGACCCAGAGAATTTTACCATATTGGGGTCTAATGATGGTGGAAAAAGTTGGTTTGAGCTTGCAAATATTATTGGTGCATCATTCGAGGATCGGCTTTCTCGCCAAGAATTTAGCTTCGTTAATGGACAAAAGTACCTTAGTTATCGAGTTAATATTACAAAAAATAAAAACAATGATGGGTTAGTGCAAGTTTCGGACATTCAGATGGTAGGCCCTGTTTTTACAAGTGTTGATCATACTGATATTACCAGCGGTACTACCAGTGCTAGTAATAGTATTGGGGATGCAGAAAATGCAGATAAAGCATTTGATAATGACCCTACAACAAAGTGGTTAGATCACAATGATTGGCAGGGGGCTCCAACTGAAGACAAGCCATCATGGATACAGATGGACTTTGTAAGTCCTGTAGCCGTGGATCAGTTAGTAATTGTCAGTGCTAATGATGCGCCTGAACGTGACCCAGAAAACTTTGCTTTACTAGCTTCTAACGATGATGGCACCACGTGGCAAAAACTTGCAACTTGGGTAGGAGAATCATTCGACTCTAGAGCACAGCGCAGAGCGTTTTCTTTTTCTAATCAACTAGCATTTAGTAGTTATCGTTTAGAAGTGACCAAAAATAAGAATAATGATGGTTTATTACAAATAGCTGATATCGATTTAATTGGCCCTGAATTGCCAGGAGAAGATCATAGTAAAGTTGCAGGAGCAAGCTACAGCGCACGTAATAGTATCAGTGATAGTGAAGGTGCAGCGCAAGCATTTGATAATAATGTAAATACCAAATGGCTTGATCATAACGATTGGCAGGGACCACCAACTAATGCTGATCCAGCTTGGTTGCAAGTTATTTTACCGCAAGCAAAAGCAGTTAATACACTGACACTCACAAGTGCAAGCGATGCCCCTGAGCGCGATCCTGAATCATTTACTTTAATGGCATCGATGGATGGTGAAAACTGGTTGGATATCGGTGCATGGGTCGGCGAAAGTTTTGATCAGCGCCTAGAAAAAAGAACGTTTCCTGTGGCAAATACACTCGCGTATAGCCACTACCGACTTGCTGTAACTAAAAATGCCAATAATGATGGTTTAGTTCAAATTGCCGAAGTTGGTTTAATTGGTCCTGACTATGCTTTTAAAGATCTAACTTCACTTACCGGTAGTGTATTTAGTGCCCGCTTTAGTATTGGTGATGCAGAAAGTGCAGATAAAGCATTTGATGGTGATATACAGACCAAATGGCTGGATCATAATGATTGGCAAGGAGCGCCAACAGAAGAAAATCCAGCATGGATCCAAGTTGATTTTAGTGATCCGCAAACGGTCAGCGGTCTTGCAATAACCAGCGCCAATGATGCACCTGAACGAGACCCTGAGAACTTTAGTTTATTAGGTTCAAATGATGGAGGCCAAACCTGGACTGTTGTTTCATCATGGTTAGGCGAAAGCTGGGATGAGCGTTTACAACGTCGTTCATTTGAATTCAATAATGGTTTTGCTTTTTTAAGCTATCGTCTTAGCATTAGCAAAAATGCAAATAATGACGGATTACTACAAATTGCCGAAATCGAGTTACTCGGATTAGAAAAATAATTTTAATTACTTACAGGTCAGAGGGCTATCCCTCTGGCCTTATTTTTAATGATTCTGAGTGGGACTTTAAATAAAGCTGCAACGATATTACTAAAATGAATAACTAGGATTTAGTCATGAATAGTAAAAGACAATTTTTAAGACAATCGATAACCGCTGTACTAGCCGTAGGAGCGAGTACACTGACGGCAAAAGTATTGGCTCAAAAACAGGTCGTTAATAAATCAATTAAAAGCTTAAATTCGCAACTTAAACCCATAGTGGTCTCAACGTGGCAACATGGTATAGCGGCTAATAAAGCCGCGTGGCAGGTACTTGCTGAGCATGGTAAAGCCATTGATGCTGTGGAAGCCGGTGTGCGAATTCCTGAAGCAGACCCAAATGTGATGACAGTAGGATATGGTGGTTACCCTGACAGAGAAGGCAACGTTACTCTCGATGCCTGCATTATGGATGAAAATCAAAACTGTGGCGCAGTTGCATTTTTACAACACATTAAGCATCCCATCTCGGTTGCCCGGTTAGTGATGGATAACACCCCGCATGTGATGTTAGTAGGTGAGGGGGCGCTGCAATTTGCTAAATCACAAGGGTTTATAGAAGAAAACTTATTAACTCCGCAAGCCAAAAAGGCCTGGCAAGATTGGCTGGTGGAATCAAAATATGCGCCCGTGATCAATATTGAAAACCACGACACAATCGGCATGTTAGCGCTTGATAGTAATGGCGATTTATCTGGGGCGTGTACCACTAGTGGCGCGGCCTTTAAAATGTCAGGCAGAGTAGGTGATTCGCCCATTATAGGTGCCGGTTTGTACGTTGATAATGAAGTCGGTGCTGCAACGGCAACGGGCATGGGCGAGTTAATGATAAAAACGGTAGGCTGCCATTTAGTAGTTGAAATGATGCGCCAAGGTATGACACCTACTCAAGCGTGTAAGGCCGCAGTTGAGCGAATTGCCCATAAGCTGGGTGATTATAAACAGTTTCAAGTCGGTTTTTTAGCCTTGAGTAAATCTGGTGAATATGGCTCTTATTGTATTCAACCTGGTTTTAATTATGCAGTTACCTCAAAGGCAGGAAGTAAATTACTTGATTCGGCGAGTATTCTTTAAGTGCCGAATTAAAGAGTTTAAATAATGCGTGGTATTTTTTTAAATATGTGCAGCAAACTATAGAACTTTATTTATCATAATGTCCTTTGATTGATACCTATAGCTAGACTAACAATCAACGACTGAGCTTTTTGTAACAGGCAATGATGTTGAACAGGAGTAATTTGAACATTAAATAAAGTAATAAAATGTGAAAAGGGCGCTGTAATAGCGCCCTTTTAGTTATTTCTTTTCTTTCTCTTCGTCAGGTAAAGTGACGTTGAGCTCTAATACCGCTAAGTCATCTTCGTTTTGATCGAATTGGACTTGAACCGCGTCATTACTGATGTTGACGTATTTACGGATAACATCAAGAATATCCTGTTTTAATTGTGGTAAGTAATCAGGTGTACCACGCTGTGAGCGCTCATGCGCAACAATGATCTGCAATCGCTCTTTTGCTAGTGACGCTGTATTTTTCTTTTCTGAGCGGAAGTAGTCAAGTAGTGACACGTTAACCTCCAAATATCCGTTTGAACAAACCTTTCTTTTCTACATCTAAGAAGCGAAATTCGACTGTTTCACCTAATAAGCGATTAATTGCATCGGCATAAGCTTGCCCAGCATCAGACTCTGTATCTAATATAACTGGCTGGCCTGAGTTTGATGCACTTAATACCGCTTGTGATTCAGGTATTACACCTAACAATTCGATAGAAAGAATATCTTGCACATCTTCAACTGACAGCATTTCACCTTTAGCTACTCGCTCTGGGTTATAACGAGTCAGTAATAAATGTTCTTTTATGTTTTCAAGCCCTTCTTCAGCACGTTTAGATTTACTATGCAAAATACCTAAAATACGGTCTGAATCGCGAACTGATGATACTTCAGGGTTCGTTGTTACAATTGCTTCATCAGCAAAGTACATTGCCATCATAGCGCCGGCTTCAATCCCTGCTGGCGAATCACAGACGATATAATCAAAGTCTTTTTTCAGCTCGTTTAATACGCGTTCAACACCTTCGCGAGTTAAAGCATCTTTATCACGGGTTTGTGAAGCAGGTAATAAAAATAATTTATCTACCCGTTTATCTTTGATAAGTGCTTGATTTAAATTTGCTTCACCGTTTATAACGTTAACAAAATCATAGACAACGCGACGTTCACAGCCCATGATCAAATCAAGGTTACGTAAACCGATATCAAAATCTATAATGACTGTTTTATAGCCCTTAAGTGCTAAACCTGTGCCAATTGCAGCACTTGATGTAGTTTTACCTACACCACCTTTACCTGACGTAACGACAATGACTTTTGCCATAAGATTTATCCTTTAACCAAAGCTGAAATTTCTAATGATTCATTTTTTTGTTGGATTTGTGCAGCGTTGCCCCAGAACTCACCTTGCAGAGAATCGCTGATCCAGTAGTTGCCATTGATAGAAACAAGTTCTGCTTCTAATTTTTGGCAAAAAATACGTGCTTCGTTGTAACCTTGTGCGCCTGCTATTGCGCGACCACGTAATGTGCCATAAATATGTACATTGCCATCAGCAATCACTTCTGCACCATGGCTTACCGCACCAATAACGATTAGGTCACGGTCTTTAGCATACACTTGTTGACCAGAGCGCACTGTGCCATTGATAACTTGGGCAGGTAAGTAAACTGTTTTCTCAACAATTGAAGTATTACTCTGCTTTGTAACAGGTTCACTCTTAACGTCTTGTGAATAATTTAAAACTGAGAGCCCAGCGGCTTTGGCTTGCGTATGTTGCTCATCAGAGCCATTACAGACTCCAACAGCATTAAAGTTCATTCGTTCTAATAAAGACTTTAGATGAACAAAATCAACAAGATTATTTTTTATCTCAATTAAATTAACAACAATAGGAGCACCCTCAAAAAAACGAGGGGCTTGGGCAATTTTTATATACAGTTGCTCAGCTAACAGGTTTATATCAGTACTATAAAGATGTAAAACTGATAACGTAAAAAGATTCCCTTTTAGCTCAAAAGTTTGGTCCGACATACACGCTCAATTGAATAGTGTGATCAGAAATCAATTTTAGATAAACGCAGGCTGAATAAGGCCTGTGTTTATATGGATAAGGTGAAATTTCTAATCTAATTTTTCTAACTTATTATGACTCTCATGTTATAGTGTGCAGCACTGTTAAGCAAGATTTTATAGGGTCATAATGCTGACTGCGGTATATAAAAGTAAGAAAAAAGCGGATACCTTCCTTTTCGTAGAAAAAAGAGATGATTTTAGCAAGGTACCGGAACCTTTAATGGCTATGTTCGGTCAACCTCATTACGTAATGTTAATTAATTTAGCAAAACGAACGCATTTAGGCGGGGCTGATTTAAGTTTGGTTGAGAAATCATTAACTGATGTCGGGTTTTATCTCCAGTTACCGCCACCTGAAGCTAACTTACTAGCTGAGCATAGAAAACAAAATGGAGTTGATAGTGACTAAACATATAATGACTAAATTGGCTGCAATTTTATGTAGTGCCTGTATCAGTACATCGGCACTGGCCAAGACCCAAGCACAATTTGATGAATATGTTGCAGGTTTAAAACAAGAAGCAGCACAAAAAGGCTACGATAGTCAATTAATTGAAGATGCCTTCGCTACAGCACACTTTAAAGAAAAGGTAATTTCTGCTGATAAAAATCAGCCTGAAGTTAAAGAAACCTTAGAGACTTACTTACCAAAGCGTGTGCCACAATGGAAAATTGACCGCGCACGAAAGCTATACGCTGAAAATAAAGATATTTTAGAACAAATTGCAGCCGAGTACGGCGTGCAGGCACGCTTTATTGTTGCGTTATGGGGCCTTGAAAGTAATTTTGGTAAAATCCAAGGTGGTCACAACGTTATTTCATCGGTAGTTACGCTGGCTTTTGATGGCCGTCGCGAAACTATGTATAAAAACCAACTATGGGCCGCGCTTGATATTTTAAAGGAAGGGCACATTACTTTAGATAAATTCAATGGTTCATGGGCAGGTGCAATGGGGCAAACGCAATTTATGCCAACCTCATTTAATGCCTACGCGGTAGATTATGATAAAGATGGTCGAAAAGATATTTGGACCACCCAAGTTGATGCCTTTGCATCAATAGCTAACTATTTAAAGCAAGCTGGCTGGAATAGTGATCTTACTTGGGGTCGTCAAATTAAGTTACCACAGAGCTTCGAACCTAGCTATGTATTGCAACGTGGAACTAAAACACGTACTCAATGGTTAGAGTTTTGGGCTGATTCAGAGCGTTCACTAGCTGATTGGCAAGCTTTAGGTGTACGTAAAATGGATGGTACTGATTTACCAGCCGTAGATGTAACGGCGGCATTGGTTATGCCTGATGATATGAATGGCCGTATGTATTTAGCTTATGATAATTACAAAGCGTTAATGCATTGGAATCGCTCATATTACTTTGCCACCAGTGTTGGTTACTTGTCTGATCGCATTGGTTACCCAGCGATTTAATAAGTAATTAGGTGCTAGGCTCTAGGTAATTAGGTACTAGGGCGTTTACAGAAAGCGCGAGTTTATCTCGCGCTTTGCTTTGTAAAAAATGTATAAACTTGCAAGGGTCGGTAGGCTTTAAGTTGTATGTCCGGAGTTAAACTTGACTGCGTAGGTTGGGTAGAGTGCAGCGAAACCCAACGAAAAATCCTCTGTAAACCTGAACTAATAAACTGCATTAATTAATAAGCGTTATATTTATTCTGTGTTGTGTTTAAAAGCTTGTTATAACTACTTTTTCACCAGCTTCAAATTATAAAAATTATCTCTGATAAACTTATAAAGCCTTAAATTTGGCCCATGTTCTATTAAATCTTTAATAGGTAAAGTCCATTCATCAAAACCTTTCATTTTAATAACCAATATGTGCATCTCAGCTTCCTCTGCATTACTACCTGCGACAGCACGCTTATGGCCAATTTCATAACGCATGGATTCTAGTCGGTCTTTATAAATAACATCAGTACCGAACACACCATCTCGAATATGTAGTTTCCCTTTGCTAATCCATGCTGCCGGCTTTGTTCCATTCTTAAACCAAAAGGTGAATGAAGCTAAGTAGCAAAGAGTAATAATTGATAATGAATACACCCATTCCAACCCAAGCTCTGCAAGTAAAAGTACCACGAAAATCATTGGTGATAGAGAGGCTAAAAATATCTGAAAATAATCTCGATTTCGAGGTAATATCATAATTAAATTTAACACCATTCCTTAGATAGTCTAGCGGCTCAACCTTCCTATTCGGGTAATTGGCAACACACTAATTATTTTAAATCGTGATAATTCCAGCAATAACTACTTTTGTAAACAGTTAATTAAACTAACGGGCATTATGGCTCGTAAGTTCCGTAAAACGACGTAACAATGTTATTGGACAAATCACATCAAGATTATTTAAAAAGCTAAACTTTAGCTTTACAGATATTTACTGGTTGTTTTGATGTCTGAAGACAAGATTTGACCCCTTTGTTCTTAGTCCCCCTAGCTGTATTTGAGTACCAAGTATAACCAATTAAAGCCCGTCTATTCGGCTCATCAACATTATAAAAGCGAGTTGTACCAACTATCTGATTAGTAGCTTTAACGCGTACAGCATAAGCTATATTGCCTAGAAGCATCTGTTTAATTGCATCATTAACATATTGGTGCATTGTGTCAGGGGTTGGTACGTTAGCGAACCATAATTTCCAGTGCTCGCCATCCTTGACTGCTTCAATCAGTGATGAAACGTGCTCTAAAGCAAGGGGCTCTAGAGCTACATATTTCCCTTCAATTAAGCTTTTTTCTATCCACAAAACTATCAATTTCCTTTTGCCAGCTAACGAGCTTTGTAGCATAACTCGTTTTTAATTTATTGATTGTTTAACCATAACTGAGTTCCTCTTTTGGTTCAATCAGTTACTTCTATTTCACGTAAAATATAAAAAGAGGATTTGGTACTATTCTAATTGGCATTTTGGAAGGTATTACAGGTGTTTGAGTGGCTGATTTGAGGGGGAAGGGTTTACTCTTCTTAATGTGCATCGTGTTTCACGTATGCTAATATTAGCCTTCAAGTTAATCCTCATTTACTTCTCTTTCTCTGCTCTTTGTGCAAAAGATCTTTAATTGAATTATTCACAAAGAGGTTAAGAGACGCTGCGCTTTAGAGGAATACAGATTCTAGACCCACGAAGTATTTACGCGGCTGGGGATTACCATTGCACTAGGCAATGACTACTTAGCTTCACAAGGTTGAGTGTCATTGAGAGATATTTGGATCAATATTCATTGCTGGATATGGACCGCCCATTGCACTTCCAGCTAATAAAAAGCGCATGATGGGTGGTGTAGGGGCTGGAGGTAAGAGGCCTCCGGCTACTCGATTATGTGCTGATGACTAATGTGATTATCCAGCATAAATAACAGCTAGCGACCTTTCTACAAAGCTTAAAAGCTCACCATTTGTAATTTGAACTTGGTCTGCCGCTGGATTAGTATCGTGATGAAACTGTCCGGCGTAACGATTTATCTCATTTAGTTCGTTAGTAATGTTTTGAGCATTAACTAAAGGACTTGGTGGTTGCGCATTACTTATCAAGTCAATAACTTGCCCAAACAAAAGGCCGCCATTTATCAAGTTGGGAAAACGTCTATGTAGATACCCTTCAAGCATAGGCCGAATTGATCTAGCTATTTCCATACTGCTTTGAGCATTCCCAACTAAATATTCATCAAGCATGCGGTGGCATTTGAAATATGCACTTTCACATTCTTGATCAAGGTTTATTACATCAAAGTCGCTATAGCGATTAATGACTGATTTTAACTTTAAACATTTAATTTCGTTAGGGTTTCCTGTTCGCAATACATCATCACGAAGATTACGAAGAAAATGAACATCATGTGCAAGAACAATTATTTGCTTGCAGCTGTCATGCAACCTCTTCAAAACAGTACGTGTTTGCTGCTTTCTATTAAGATCTAAGCTACACATTGGGTCATCTATTACAATAACCTTGTTGGCTAAATCAGGATCAGATTCAGCAGAGGCTATAAAGAAAGCAAAAGCTAATGTGCGTTTATCACCCTCACTCAGAGAACTCTTAAAATCTGGCACACCACCACTTAAAGCAATGTTCGCACCGCGCATTTGCAATACATAATCACTTCTCAATCCACCCCGATAATTAAAATCAATATTCGGAATCAGAAATTGAGCACCAAAACCGCGCAAAAGCTCATTAATACGATCTTTATAGCTTTCTAGAGTTGCCTGCATGATTTGATTCAAAGCATCTTTTTTTGTTTGTTTTTCAGATTTTGCAGTTTCGTCCTGAATTTTTTCCAAGGCGAGCTGTGAAAATAAATCTACAACATCTTGCCTGTAACGTATTTTAGCCCACTCTAAATCACGAATTTGGTTTTGCAAATTCTCAATACTTAGAGCTGCCAAACTGTTTTTGTAGTTTGTTATAACAGCTGTAGCATTTGAAATTGAATTGTTACATGCAACAACAACCTCTATAACCTCCTGCCAGTTTCTAGCAACTTCGTTTTTATTCTCTTCAGAGCCAACAGCGTCGAGCAAATTAACTTCTTTGCTCTCTCTCAAAGCGTTTAACAGAGTTTCAATATTAGAAAGAGCATCTCTTGCGGAATTTTCATCGAATGTTGGAGGTATTACTTCAACATGCTCCTGCCAACCATCAATGACTGCACTGGCAGTTTCAAACCGTGACTTTAATCTGGCAATGATCTCATTAGAGCAGCTCGCGTTAATGAGGGCTGTCAACCGAGAAACATCCGACTTAAGCTGATTATAATCTTGATTAAAATAACTGCGATATGCTTGTATTAATTCGACACCATCGAGAGGTTGGTTGCAATACAAGCAATTACCTTCTTCACCGTATGCATGCCCATCACTTATCCATTTCTCTAAACGATTTTTGTTGTGAGAATTTAAGTGTTCTTTAACTTGCTGCTCTGCTGCTAGATCAATATTTTCGAGGGATATACCCAAAATATCAAAAATATCATCCACATTAAGTGTCGGCAATGCTAACTGCTGAGGCAATGCCTTAGCTTGAATAAGTCCTATATTTTGGGCTTCAACGATTTTGCCGTTAAGAGCGGATATTTGATCATCTGCATCTACAACTTCGGCGATTCTTTGAAATTGAGTTTGCGTCAAACCTCTATGCAGCACTTCTAATTGATTACTTGTTTCTCGTATAGAATTGGCTGCTGTTCTCGCATTATTATCTGCGAGATCATATTCTTGTTGCGCCACAACAGCATTTTCGCCAAGTGCAAATTGCAATAAGTTTTTCCGTTGGTCGGCTGTAACTTGTCCTCCTGCATATACATTTTGTTCAACGAAATCGGCATCAAATACTAAAAGCTCTGGGCGCTCAACATCCCAACTACCATTTTGAAAGGTAGAACGCTGCCCATTAGAAAATTGAAGAATTGCTTCTGGTTCGTTATTACCATCAATAGTTCGGCGGTTTACGAGGAGTTCAGGTTTATTCGTCGAACAAGAACGGAATAATGAAGCTAGTGTTGATTTACCTCGTCCATTATCTGCATAGATAAAGCTGGCTTTCTTTAGTCCATGAGCTCTTGCATCAGCATCATGTAAAAGCCCTATACCTTTTATTCTATGTATTCTTTCTAACATTTAAATCCCTTTCGTCATTCGTCAATTAAAGATGCCAGTGCTCCGAAGCACATAACATTTTATTGTGCGCGAAGGGCGGATATTTCTGCTCAGACCACACTCATATGTATACTTTACACAGTTTTAACAAATTAGCTAAGGTATTACTATCATTAAGTTTTCTAAAATCTTTAAGTAGAGCTAAGTGGAACAATATACGCGCGTCGCTCATATCCTTGAATATGTTAGCAAACAACGTTTGACTACTTAATTAGCTATTATCAATAGCCAATTATTGCTCACAGTCGAACTTCGTTAGAGCACTATGAGTTCAACCGAGCTTTGCTCTGAATATCAAATTCGACACTAACCAAAATAAATATACATACTGATGCGAATTATTGTGCTGATTTGAGTCATAAAGTTCTCTTTTCAACCTTTGTTGAAAAAATGTCTTAAAACTGAACAAGCTGGCGTAGTCATTCCAGCACAGAAAAAGCGACTAATAATATCTTTTTCACCGTTTCAGGGGCCACACCTCGAGCTAGCTGTGTCGATGCATTGCTTAGCTGCGCGTCAATATAAGTAGCAGCAAATTCCGATGACATGTTCACAGAAAACTCTCCTTTAGTCTTTGAACGCTCTACCCATTTCCTGAAGAAAACTAATCCCTGCTTTTCAAGAAAATCTATTTGCGCTTGTGTTTCTTTTCCCAAATGTACTCGTGATTCGCGCATTTTTATAAAAAGACAGCCATTTGGAGATTCATTATGACAACTAACTGAAGTGGCAAACGATATAAGGTTATCAAGAGCCTCTTTAAATGGAACGTCACTATTTAGCATCTGCTGCACAGGCTCTAACACTTGCTCCTGATACCTAATCAGGACAGCTTTCATCAAGCCATCTTCATTAGAAAATTCACGGTAAAGACCAGGTTTAGATACACCCGATCTTCTGCAAATTTCATTAAGGGATAAATTACCTATATTGTCTTTCCAGTAAGAATCCATTGCCACATCTAAAACATGATCGCGGTCTAAGGTCTTTGGACGCCCTCTAACGGGCTTAACTGTATTTGAAATCATTTTGTACCACTCGGTATTTTAATTTGACAGGCTGTTCTTTACGGTTTATTGTACCGGCTGGTATTTAATTAGGCAAAGCAAATAGGAAAGAATAATGAACGAAACACAAAAAAGCATCGTTATCACAGGTAGCAGCAGTGGATTTGGTCAAAAGTCAGTAAAAGATTTTGCTGATAAAGGCTATCTAGTGTTCGCTACTATGCGCGGCCCTGAAGGCAAAAACGCTGCAGTTAAAGCCGAATTAGAAGCGTATAGCGATTCTATTCAAGTTGTTGATATGGATGTTACTAACGACGATTCTGTCAAAACCGCCATTGCGAGTGTGCTAGATAAAGCGGGAAAAATTGATGTGTTACTAAACAATGCTGGCGTAATGTATCTTGGCATTACAGAAGCATTTAGCATTGATCAAGCTCGCGAGCAGATGGAAACCAACTACTATGGCGCTATGCGTACTATTCTGGCAGTTTTGCCTGCGATGCGTGAAGCTAAGTCTGGCCTGATCATCAACACCTCATCAATGGTTGGCCAAATTTCAGCGCCGTATTTCTCTACTTACGCAGCGACAAAACATGCTTTAGAAGGCTACCTCCAAGGTTTACGCTACGAAGTAGCACCATTCGGCATCGATGTCGCCATCGTACAACCAGGGCCATTCCCTACAGGTCTAAGTGCATCAGGACAACAACCATCACGCACAGACATACTGGACAGCTACGGTGAATTGGCAAACATTCCTACTGCAATGTTCGAGGAATTCGGTAAATTTATGCAGAGCGATCAAGCGCCTAATCCACAAATGGTGGTAGATGCCTATTTAGCGCTAGCAGACATGCCTAAAGGTAAACGCCCAACACGCACAGCAGTTGGTTTAGTTTGGGGTGTAGATGAAATAAACGCAGCTAAACAACCTATCCAAGATCGTGTTTTGACAGAAATGCAACTAGACAAGGTGCTAGGTGGTGTTGACGTATAATTTTAGTCATCAGGGGGCAAGTTGTTTTGCCCCTTTGCTTATCAAGTTACAATTAAATGTAAGATTAAATGAATTATTTATCTGCGAGCTTACAGGAACAACTTATCTATTTATTCACCACAGAGAACACAAAGACGCTTCGCGCTGCACAGAGTAAAAATTTTTGGACTTTTATTTACTTCTTGCTGAACTCTGTGGTTAAATTTTTTT
>NZ_JACJDS010000037.1:0-51052 GCF_014163635.1 Pseudoalteromonas sp. SR44-8 | reverse complement strand
CTGATTAACTCTTGCCTCGCTAAGCGTTGCTGTCTGCCGTCTCAGTGGGGTCGCATTATAGGGCGCGGCGAATTTTACGCAAGCGTTTTTTAAAGAAAACTTGAAATAAAGTGCTGTTCGTTCAAAATTCAAGCCAAACCCTACAAAAGAGATACTTTTTTAACTTCAAAATAACTTTATACGGTTATAAAACGCAAAAGCCCGATGAAAATCATCGGGCTTTTGTTGAATAGCTTTAAGTATACTTAGATTAAGCTATACCATATTGCTCACGATAAGCTTTTACTGATGCAAGATGCTCGTTCATAGTACCTTTAGTTTCAAGGTAGCTAATTAAATCTGCAAGTTTTACTATTGAAACTACTTTAGTATTAAAGTCACGTTCTACTTCTTGAATTGCAGACAGTTCAGCTTTGCCTTTTTCTTGACGATCAAGAGCTATCAAGACACCACTTAGATCCGCACCATTTTCTGCAATAATTTCCATAGACTCACGAATTGCTGTGCCAGCAGTGATCACGTCATCTACTAACATGATTTTGCCTTTTAGCTCAGAGCCTACTAATGTGCCGCCTTCACCGTGTGCTTTCTTCTCTTTACGGTTAAAGCAATAAGGCACATCTTTATTGTGATGATCTGCAAGTGCTACTGCGGTAGTTGTTGCAATTGGAATACCTTTATAAGCAGGACCGAATAAAACATCATATTCAATGCCTGCATCTTCAAGGGCGGCAGCATAAAAACGACCAAGACGTGCAAGGTCACGACCTGTATTAAACAACCCCGCATTAAAGAAGTAAGGGCTAGTACGGCCAGACTTTAAAGTAAACTCACCAAACTTTAACACCTGTTTTTCTAAGGCGAATTCAATAAACTCTATTTGATAATCTTTCATTACTATAAACCTATTACTTATTAAGCTAATGCTTGCTTCTGAACGTCAATGATTTCGCGGATTGAATGCTTCGCAAGAGTGAGTAATTCATCAAGCTCATCAAACGAGAAAGGTTCGCCCTCGGCTGTACCCTGCACTTCAATAATTTTACCTGTTTCGGTCAGAATTACGTTCATATCTGTTTCAGCGTCAGAATCTTCTAAATATTCTAAATCGCTAATAGCTTGGCCTTTATAAATACCTACCGAAATAGCTGCAATCATAAATTTAAGAGGATTTGAATTGATCATACCCTTGCTACGCATATGTGTTAACGCATCGACTAGAGCAACACAAGCACCACTGATTGATGCAGTACGAGTTCCGCCATCAGCTTGAATAACATCACAATCAATAGTAATGGTATTTTCGCCTAACGCTTTTAAATCAACTGCGGCACGAAGTGCGCGTGCAATTAAACGTTGAATTTCCATAGTACGACCGCTTTGCTTGCCACGCGCCGCTTCACGGCCATTTCGGGTATGGGTAGAGCGCGGTAACATACCGTACTCAGCTGTGATCCAGCCTTTACCTTGGCCTTTCATAAAACGCGGTACACCTGATTCAACAGTGGCTGTACAAAGTACTTTTGTGTTACCAAACTCAACCAACACAGAGCCTTCAGCATGCAAAGTGTAATTACGTGTAAATGTAACCGGTCTAATTTGGTTAGGTGTTCTTTCGCTTGGACGCATTCACGATCCCCTTAATTCAGAATTTCCCACATTATATGTATATATAGCTGTAGATGCCATGCTGATTTAAACAAAAGCAAATTGTAAAATTCGCAGCAACAAAAATTTCCGCTAGAGCTTAACCAGTGTTACGGTATAATCACTTTTAATATTGTTTAATAAAACTAGGAAACCATCCATGATCCACAGTATGACTGCTTACGCGCGTCGCGAAATAAAAGGCGATTGGGGCACTGGCACGTGGGAAGTTCGTTCAGTTAACCAACGCTACCTTGAAACCTTTATTCGCGCACCTGAGCAATTTCGTGGCATGGAGCCGGTGATCCGTGAGCGCCTACGTAAACATTTACAACGCGGCAAGGTCGAAGTGTTTTTAAAGTTTGTGGCAAACCCAGCCCATGTTGGTGAGCTTTCAATTAATGAGGCGTTGGCTGCACAACTGATCAATAGCGCCAAATGGGTGCAACAACAAAGTAATGGCGATATTAATCCTGTCGACATCTTACGTTGGCCTGGTGTTATGGAAGCTGAAGAACTAGATATGGATAGCGTTAACACCGCACTCATTGCTGGTTTTGATCAAGTGATTGAAGATTTTAAATCTGCACGTGGCGATGAAGGCGCTAATCTTGAAGAAATGATAGCCACTCGTCTTGATGCAATTTTAGAGCAAGTAGCGATAGTTGAAACTCACATGCCAGAAATTGCCAAATGGCAGCGTGAAAAATTAGCACAAAAATTAGAAGATTTAACTGCAAATATTGACGAAGCTCGCCTTGAGCAAGAGCTCATCTACCTTGCACAAAAACAAGATGTAGCTGAAGAACTAGACCGTTTAAAATCTCATGTCAAAGAAACTAAAAAAATCCTTAAAAAAGGTGGCGCTTGTGGTCGTCGTTTAGATTTCATGATGCAAGAGTTTAACCGCGAAGCAAACACCCTCGCCTCTAAATCAATCAATAGCGACATCACCAATGCTGCGGTTGAGCTTAAAGTATTGATAGAGCAAATGCGTGAGCAGATCCAGAATATTGAGTGATATTCACCAACCTCCATAGGTGTCTTTTATTCACTGATTTTAAAGGAGTAAATTAAAATCTCCGTTCGTAGTTGTTCACAGTTACCCACCAAAATCCATACCTAAGTGGTGGGTTAATTGGTGGGTAGGTGGGTGTTTACAAATGCACTAGTGGTGGGTAAACTGAACCTCAAGAGATATAAGGCTTGGGGAGCACTATGAGTACTACGGGTAACCTAACGGTTAAAGAACTAGACTCTAAAATAAAAAAAGAAGAGGTAGGTCGCTACGCCGATGGTGATGGGTTGTATTTTGTTGTTCCAAAGTCTGGCTCAGCTTATTGGATGGTTCGTTACACTTCCAATAAAAAGCGTAAAGAAATGACGCTTGGTAAGTACTCTGATCTTTCGTTAAAAGATGCGCGATTTGAAGCAGCTTCTAAAATGAAGCAACTCAGAGAAGGCCTTGATCCGCTGTTAGCAAAAAAACGTGCCGAGCAAGAAAGCATTAAAACAGTGGATGATCTATTCGAAGACTGGTATCCAACACTCGAAGCGAGACTTAAACACCCAAAAATCCCCAAACGCATTTATACCAAAGATATTGCCCCACATATTGGTGAATTTAAAATTGACCAGGTAACCGCCAGAGATATCCGTACCACGATAGAAGATATAAAGGCTTCAGGTAGATTGGCTATTGCTAATGATGCACTAGGCTATTGTAAACAATTATTCAATCACGGCATAAAACTCGATTTACTCGCCTATAACCCTGCTGCCGCCTTTACTTTTAAGGATGCTGGCGGCGTAGAAAAAAGCAGAGAACGAGCATTGAGTGAAGATGAACTCAAACAATTTTTTGCTACAGCCAAAAAACATAACGACAGTTTTAGTCGAGAGAACTACCTAGCCTGTTTATTGTTGGTTTGCTTAGGCGTTCGTAAATCAGAGTTGTGCGAAGCTAAGTGGGATGAGTTTGATTTAGAAAAAGAGGTATGGAACTTGCCGGCTGAAAGAAGTAAAACCAATATTGGTTTTACGGTTCCGTTAGCACCTGAAGTACTTACCTGGCTTGATGAGTTAAAAGTACGAGCCTTTGGTTCTGAATATGTATTTCCTAGTCGCAGAACCAGCAAGAAGCCTCATATGGGCGCAGACACACTGAATCGTGCCATTACAAAACTATTCGGCCATGAAGCCGGCAAGAAGAAGCAACCACCAAACTTAATGGGTGATATGCCTCATTTTACTGTTCATGACTTACGCCGTACTTGCCGTACTTTACTTGCTCAGCAGGGGACGCCAGGGCATGTTGCTGAGCGCAGCCTTAATCACAAACTTAAAGGGGTTGAGGGTATTTATAACAAGCATGACTATCTTGAGGAGCGAAAAAAGGCGTTAGAAAAACTAGCTGGTTGTGTTATTAAGGTTTGTGGATTATCTCAAAGTTAAATAATGAAATATTAAACCCTGGGGATTTCGGTGTAGTATATTTTTCAAATTTTAACCCATTGATAAAAATGATAAATTATAATATTTGAAATTAGTGATCAGTGTCAACTGACCACTATACACATCATTTTACTTACTTATTTCGATTCTTAAGTACATCTTGAAAATTAAACTCAGTTATTATAAGTGATGATTTTGATTCTTTATTATCATCACGTTCTTCATTTTCAACTTCAGAATCAAGCATCTTACGGCTTAACTTCTCTTTGATAGCTTTATAAGGCTTTTGCAATAACGCTGCTGCTCCGGCAACTGTAAGCCCTGTCTCTGCTACTGATATTGCTCCAGAACCTATGTCGATAGCTGCTTTACCAAGCTCTATTACCGGCTGATAATAATTTACCGCAATTTCAAAAATAGAACTTCCTTCACTAACGGATGTCAATGACAATATTAAGCTGCTTTCATCCACTTTGGCTTCACTGAGCTCTTTAATACCAGATTCACTAAGACATGGAAGCAGCTCATTTACTAACTCAAAGTAAGCTTCAAGGTGCTTAGGGCTTGATACACCAACCTCTTTTAGCTCCTGAAAGTTTCCTAATACACTCAAACCTATTACATCATCAACATAAGGAATATCTGTAGTTATAGTAAGTAAAGCGACTTGAGTTGCATTTTTAAGCGTTTCAATTTGTAATGTTCTATATAACGTTTTATCGCCAAAGTTTAGTGGAATAGGTTTAAGCGCTTTGGCTGTATTCGTTTTCAATGAGTTATAAACTCTATGCAACAAGTGTTCAGATGCTAACCCTCTGAAATCAGAATCACCCATAAGTTTATTAAAAATTTCTTCATTGCCATCCATTCTATCAATAACAAGACCACTAAATGCTTTATTAAAAACATATCGGAAGTCATCAATATTATTTGCATGAGCAGCCATTTGTAGTTTTTCACTTTCTACAGCTTCTTGCTGAATTTGATCAAAGAATAATTGATCGGCTTGAGTAAAATCAGTACCAAAGCGGTCGTTTAGCAAGTCAATAAGTTCTGATAAGCGAATCATATCTTCACCTTGCTGACCAGTTCCTACATCTGAAGGGCCTTTAAGTGGATTCGCTTCACCCATATTAAGGTTTATCTGACCTTCACTAATCTTTTGAAGTCGGTAATACTGAAGTTCAACATCATCTTCAACACGGTAATCAGTGCCACTCGCTTTTCTAGGAAGTTTGGTTAGCAGGAAGCGGGTATATGTATATAGCTGTTCAAGATCAGAGTCTTGATAAGGAATAACCTGTGACATAAAAGCGTACATGTTTCTAAAATCAACAAGTAAGCCTTTAAATTCAGATTGTTCCTCTTCTTCTAACTCTTTAAAGCGACTGATGGCTTTATCAAGGATGCTATTAAACTTCGCATGGTCTGTTTTAGTTTCCTGCCTTTTAGGTTGAAAATAAACATCGCAAAATTGTGCTACTTCATCTTGGAAGATAATACCTTGTTCATTGATTTGATCTTGCAAACGATATAAATGTTGCGGATCAGTCAATTCATCGGCCTTTACTTCTTCATAAAAGTCTTTGAAAGCTCTAAAAATATCATCTCGTTTGTTCTGAAAATCTAGAACAAAAGTATCTTCTTTACCTGCGCACATCCTATTTAAACGTGATAGCGTTTGCACAGCCTGTATGCCTGAAAGTTTTTTATCAACATACATTGTGTGTAACAACGGTTGATCAAAACCTGTTTGATATTTCTCAGCAACTAACAATAATTGATATTCATCAGTATCAAACTGTTCAGGCAATTCACTTTCTTTAATACCTTCATTTAAACCAACTTCAGTGTATTCCTTTCCTGGTATTTTTGGGTCTTCAACTGAACCAGAAAACGCCACTAGCGATTTAACATCGGTATAGCCTTTTTCTTGAATATATTGATCAAACATTTTTTTGTATTCAACGGCTTGCAGGCGAGACCCCGTAACAACCATTGCTTTGGCTCTACCACCAATTTTATGTCGAACATGTTGTCTAAAATGCTCAACCATAACTTCGGTTTTCTGATATAAGTTTGTTGGATGTCGATTTAGATTTCTAGCAAGCGCTTTTGCTGCCTTCTTGCGCTCTACATGTGGATCGTCTTCAGACGATTTAGCAATACCAAAATATGCGGTATAAGTTGTATAGTTTTTCAAAACATCGAGAATAAATTTTTCTTCAATAGCTTGGCGCATTGAGTACTTATGAAAAGGTACTTCACCGGTTACTGGGTTAGGTTCATTAAACACATGCTTAGTTTTGTATTTTGGCGTTGCTGTAAAAGCAAAGAAGCTAATATTAGGTTGTTTACCACGCTTCATCATTTCACGGCAAACTTCCTCAAAATTATCAATGTCTTCATCTTCAATGTCATTTTCAACTACGTATTTAGCAGCTTCTTGTTTAATCCCATCTTTATTTAAAACACCTTTCAGCTCCATAGCTGTTTCGCCAGATTGCGAGCTATGAGCTTCATCTACAATTACAGCAAAGTTTTTACCCGCAGTACTAAATTGCATTGCGCCATCAAGTTGATTTTCTTCATTCAATTTGTCTATGGTTTCGGTAACAAAAGGGAATTTTTGTAGTGTAGTGATAATAATCGGAGTGCTGTTAACTAATGCATTTACCAATTGACGTGTATCTTCATCAATTTTTTCTACAACGCCTTGCTTGTGTTCGAATTGGTAAATAGTATTTTGTAATTGCTGATCTAAAACGCGTCTATCTGTAACAACAATAACAGAATCAAAAACTCGATCTTCGCTCTCATTATGTAAGCTACTTAAACGGTGGGCTAACCAAGCTATAGAATTTGATTTTCCAGATCCCGCTGAATGCTCTACAAGATAATTATGACCAGGACCTGATTGATAAGCATGGTTAACTAAACTGCGAACGGCATCAAGTTGATGAAAACGAGGAAAAATCATCGTTTCTTTTGTTACTTTTTTAATGCCTTTATCAGTAAGTACCCGTTTCTCTTCAACTTGTAAGTGCATAAACTTACCCAGTATGTCGAGCATACTGTCACGGCTAAATGTTTTTTGCCATAAATAAGCTGTTTTGTAATCACCTTCATGGTTTTCTGGATTACCAGCACCATGATTACAGCCTTTATTAAATGGTAAGAAGAAGGTTTTTGAGCCGTTGAGTCGCGTTGCCATAAAAACAAGCTGAGTATCTACAGCAAAATGCACTAAAGTACGCTTTTTAAATTCAAAGATTAACTCTTTGTGATCACGGTCATTTTGATATTGACGTTTGGCATGTTCAACATCCTGACCTGACAGCTCATTTTTAAGCTCCATTGTGACCACAGGAATACCATTAATAAATAGAACGACATCAAGTGAGTTTCTATGTTGACCAGAGTAATATAGCTGGCGGGTAACACTTAATATATTTTTATTATAGAGCCGCCAGGTATCATCATTTTTATGGTTGTTTGGCGCAAAAAAAACCATTTTTACTTTTTTGCCATAACACTTAAAACCATGACGAAGTACTTTTAATGTTCCTCGGGTATTGAGCTCTTTATGAAGTGTTTCAACTACTAAGTCTTCTGTACCTTCACCATGAATGGCTTTAAGTGCTTTCCACGTTTTTGGTTGAGTGCTTTCAATAAACTGAGTTACACGTTTTGGCTCTAGTGCTCTGTCGGTATCAAAGTCTTTGCTGTTGCCTTGTTGATATTTATGTTGTTCTAATAAACAAGCTTCAATAGCATCTTCAAATCTTGCTTCCGTATGTTTTTTCATTATACTTCCTTACCCAACAAGCACAGGGCATTGATTGTCTAATTCTTCTAATTTCATACCGTTAATGTCATCATAATGGTAATGACGAATACTGTGATCTCTAATTATATAACCTTCTTCATCAACAAAGCGGCTAGGGTCAACCATGGTGGAAAATACAAACTTCTTTAAATGAAGTCGTTTTTTCTCATTGGTATATAAGTTAATAATCGCTTGAACTGCTTTACACCAAGACTCTGTAGATGAAAGTTGGTCGACTAAACTTGCAGGCAAAGAGGCTGATTTAAACTCTATGCAATACACAGAGAGCTTATTGCGGTAAAGTTGAAAAATAACAAAATCACACCGCTTTGACCAAGGCCTTGCATCATCTTCTAAAAAATGAAAAAGCGGATCTGTATTCCCTTGTTTATTTTTTAAATCTAACTTTAACGCGATAACTTCACCGCTAAAAGCTATACGCACTTTCTGCTTTCGCTCAGCGCCACCCGCTAGAAATATTTTCTCTTCAAGTACGATTCGACCATTGTCCCGCTTAGTTATTTCATAAGCATTAGTATTTAAATAAGCTTTCAAACCTCTGAAGTATTTATTTGCATCCACTGCCATATCGCTAATGTTCCTCAGGAATTTCTATATCGCGAAGATCTATTTTTCCTGTTACAGCTGAGTGAATATTTATTGTTCGATACTCAACTAATTGTTCTATTGCACCTTCATTAACGCTAATTAGAGAGTCTATTTTACTCACTTCAGTATTTAAGTATTGAGAAATTTCTTTCTGCTCATTGTATGGTGGGAGACAAACAAAATAACCTCCTAAATCACTTTGAGTAATGCTTGGTAAAGCCGTCTGAGTTGAAATAAATGCGTATTCAAAATATAAAGCTAAATAGTACAAGTATTCAGGAACAACATCATCGTTGATAATTGAATAAAACATTGTATCAACTGTCCAAAACTTGCCTTGGACTAAAATAGGCTTATCAATAGTGCCTTTTCGGCCAAATAATAGTGAAGGCCCTTCAGATAAATAAGAGTTTGCTTTTCTAAAAGCACCACCAGAACCATAAACGGGATAACCATCTTCATATTCCGGTACTTCTACATGTTTATAATCGCAGCCATTTTTGATGTTAGCTAGGAACTTTAAACGCTTTACTTTCCAATGATTAGGTATTTCACCTAACCAAGGTATTTCTGAGTCAACTTTAGTTACGTTAGAATCCAAGCCTGTAGTTGTTGTTTTCTTTATAAGTGTTGATCTTTGTGCTTTTAGTAATTTAATTATTTTTTGTTTTTTCTCGATAAGGAGATCAATTTTTTTTGTTTTAATATCTAGGAAATTAGTTATTAATTGCTGTTCTTCTTTTGGAGGTAGCCAAATAAAGCAAGATTTTAAAATAGCTTGTGTGACACTAAAGACCTTTACCCCTGTAACCCTTTGACGAATTTGTGTTCGAAAAGGCTCAGAATGAAACAAATATGCTAAGAACCTAGGGATATCGTCAGATTGGAGTCTTGCTACTACTGTGTGGTAACCCGCAAAAGTCGTTTCATCACTATTTAAATAAGTAAAATTTCCCGAGCCTTCTAAATCTTCAGAGGTATCAGCGAAAACAAAATCTCCATTTTGGAGCAAGGATTTTTTGCCCGTTTCAAGGTAATCTTCATCTACATATTTCAGTGTGTCTTTTTCGGGGATAACTTCAAACCCTAATCTAGAATGAATTTCACCATAATTAACACAGGGAATGCCTTCGTCTTTTAAATCGGCTTTAGTAATACCTAAGCCTCTGTCGAAGCTAAATAGGTGACGAAACCTTATCTTGCGCCAATGCACAGGGAGGTCTAGTCCATCTATTACTTCACTGGGGGCTAAATTATCGTAGCTAATTAGCTTCATTAAATGACCTCCGCTAGCATTTTCATAATGTCTGTTTCTAGCGTTTTTATTTCACCTTCTATTTTTGCTAAAGGGCGTGGTTCTTGGTAATCATAAAAATGGCGATTAAACGAAATTTCATATCCCACTTTGATTTTGGAATAGTCAATCCAAGCATCGTCGCGGTATGGCAGTACTTCTTTAGCTAAAAAACGCTCACAATGAACTTTTGCTAAAGCTAATAGTTCTGTGGTGTCTACTTTTCCTTTAGTTTTCTTTGTTTCGTAATCAAGCGGTAAAGGCAGGTCGATAAGTGCATTTTCTTCATCACGCTTGCCATTAATTAATATGCCACCAGGTAAAGGAATATTTTCGTAATCTCTCAGTTCTGCATCTGGCTCAGGCTTATTACTAGTGTTCAAACATGGTTTTGCTGTAGGGTCTTTTTCACCGAATGCACCGTGCGAGAGTAGTGCTTTTTTCATTGCAGCATCAAACTTAAGCTCAGATGTTGCGAAGAGCTTCTTAAATTGTGCTTCAATAACTTTTCTGTCTTTAACTAATTCATTGTCAGCGTAGAGTTTCTTTGCTTCTAAAAATATACGTAGCAGTTCTTCTTGATCTATTTTACCTGCGGCAATTTCATCAGCAATGGCTTCTTTGTTTTTACGTTTTGCTGAGGTTGCCAAGTTTATGAAGAAGTCAGATTCTTTAACGCGTTCAATACGTTCATCATTAACAATAAAGTTTAAGCGTAGAGGCCTTTCGACAGTGACCTTGAAGTAACCAAAATCTTGATTGTTAAATATCTTAGAAACAAAGATATCCCTGTCTTTGTCACGCTTTTTATCTTTAGGGCTATCGAGATTAGTTCCAATTTTATTTAATGTACTGGTAATATCATTTTCGTAATTAGCATAAAGACGGGTAATTTCAGTTATATGATCTGGCTCTTTGGCGTCACCGTTGACAGGGCCTTCACCAATCTTTTTACGTTTATCACCTAAGCTTTTTTTCATCTTCCAGGCAAAGTCAGTAGCATTAATTAATTGAACCGTGCCTTTGCGTCTTGCTTCTTTTCGATTGGTAACAATCCAGATATACGTGTAGATACCCGTGTTATAGAACATTTGATCAGGTAGACCAACTATGGCTTCTAGCATGTCGTTTTCTAAAATGTACCTACGGATATTACTTTCGCCACCACCAGCATCGCCAGTAAACATTGGAGAACCATTAAAAACCACCGCTATTCTTGAACCTCTACCACCCTCAACCCCTCCTGGTGCTGGTAATTTGTATGTTTGTGGTGGTCGTTCCATTTTAGACATCATGTGCATTAAGAATAATAATGCACCGTCATTAATACGTGGCAAACCTGGGCCAAATCGGCCATTGAAACCAAATTGGTCATGCTCTTTGGTTACATTATCTTTTTCTGGTTTCCACTCAACACCAAATGGTGGGTTGGCTGCCATGTAGTGAAACTTTTCATTTGGATGGCCGTCACCATCAGCGAAACCCTCTTTAAACTTACCTGTACCTAAGGTATTGCCGTAAACAACGTTATTTACGTCTTCACCCTTAATCATTAAGTCTGAACCACATATGGCGTAAGATTCTGCATTATACTCTTGGCCAAATAGTTCTATATTTGCATCGCTATTGAGATCGTCAATAATGGTACGTTCTGCCTCAGATAAAATACCACCTGTTCCGCAAGCAGGGTCATAAATTTTAATTACTTTACCTGCTTTATGAATTTGTTCTTCACCTGTAAATAGTAGATTAACCATCAGCTTAACTACTTCTCTAGGTGTATAGTGATCTCCAGCCTCTTCATTAGCTTGCTCATTAAACCGGCGTACAAGATCTTCAAAAACATTGCCCATTTTATCATTGGGTACTCTATTTGGATGAAGGTCTACATCAGCCATAGCTTTAACAACTTCAAACAAACGGTTTGCGTCTTCAAGTTTTTCAATTTCTTCGGCAAAGCTAAATTTTTCGATAATATCGCGTGCTCGTTCAGAGAAGCCGGCAATGAATTTGTTTAAGTTTGCTGCTAATTTATCAGGGTCATCTAATAAAGTTTTAAAGGTGAAATTTGATGTGTTAAAAAACTTTAAATCAAACTTTTGAAGAATGATCTGCTCAATGGTTTCTTCATCTTGATTTGCTTTAACTAGCTTTTCGTATTGCTCTAATACTTGTTGTTTCGTTTCAATTAATACAGAATCTAAGCGTTTTAATACAGTTAAAGGGATCATTACCCTACGGTACTGAGGTGGTCTGTATGGCCCACGTAGTAAGTTTGCTATTTCCCATACCTTATTACTGTGTTCTTTAAATTGTCCAAGTTCTATCATTTTTTATTTATCCATTGATTCTGTTGTAGGTAAGGGCCTAGTTTTCAAAAAATTCTTCATCGATTTTTTTCAGGTGTAATACCTGTTCATCTCTGCTGCCAATGTTATAGCGCAGCATGAGTTTGGCTAATTCTTTACCGTTGATAAGTACAATGCGCATGCCTAAGTCTTTGGCGGTTTGTACTGCGGATGGTGTGAAACCAGAGGTGGTGATAAAAATACCTTTCTGTGCTTTTTTGAGATTTAAAGCCCCAAAGAAATCTCGAATATCACCAGAGCCTACATTATTCCCATGAGCATAACGTTTCGCTTGTATATAAATTTGGTCTACACCTAGAGGGTCTTGATCTATAACACCATCAATACCATTATCTCCGCTTTGCCCTAACGCATGCGCTGCACCTTCACCTGTACCGCCATAGCCCATGGCAAGAAGTAATTTAATGAGTAAATCTTCAAAAAAGGCAGGAGTAACTTTACGTGTACGATCGAGGATATCAGCGGATAATGCATCATTGATTTTCTTATATGCAATGCGTAAAGCTTCATCAGGGGTAGCGTCTTCATCAGCGCTGTCATCTGTTAGGCCTTGCTCATCAATGTTTGCAGAAATGTTATCGTATTTTTGTCCTTTAAAAGCGACAAATTCATCGAATTGGCTGAGGTATTTATTATCAATAACAGTGTTGGGGTCTGCTAACGCATCTAAACCTCTTTGGGTAATAACAAAGTGTGCGCGTTTAGTGGCTTCTAATAATCCAGCTTTAGTAATATAGGTTCGTGCCCAACCAACACGGTTATCTAATACCGTCTGCTTACCACTAGAAAAAGTTTCTGCGCGTTCTTCATCTGTTAGATTAAATTTATCAGCGAGCTGATTGATAACATCTCTAAGCTTTACTTCTGATCCATTAGCTTCTTTTACTATTTCTAAAAAAGGTTGCATAAATTGTTTATAGCTAGGTATCATTCCTTATCCTTTTGTTTTTCTATCCATGCTTCTATATCTACTCGCTTAAAACGCCATGAACCACCAACTTTAAAACCAGGCAATTTGCCTTCTCCAGCTAAACGGTAAGCAGTTTTTTCATTAAGCTTTAGGTACTCTGCAAGCTCTTGAATCGTCAGTATTTCGTCACTCATTGCTTCATCTCTAACTGTGAACAAAGTTAGCATATGAGAAAATTGAGGAATGGTCAATGTAATTACCCAATTAGGTCTATTTGGTAAAATAATAAACGGCATAAAAGCCAGGCCATCAATGACCTGGGCTATTTGGTGGTTTTTACTTTAAGGTATCCTTAGTTATCGTTCTCATGCTTGGCTTAGTATCAGGTCCAATCACTAACTTCTATTCCACCTCTTGTTTGGGTTTCTGCTGTATTTAATGCCAAATACATCGTCAAGATTGTTAGTAGGGTAGCGAGACTTTCTTGCTAGCTTGCTTAAGATAAAGAAGCAGTAACGAGCATCTTGGTTGTAAGACTTCTTGCTGGGGTTTAGTGGAATTATGTTTGCGGTTGTGAATGAACACAACGAATCAGCATAAGAGTCGCTGATAAATAAAATATGTGGCCATGTTGATTTTATTTTCTTTGTAAAAAACGCTTTTGCGTTAAGTGCCCCCTGTTCAGTCGCGCATTCTGGTGCCCTAAAAAAGAGCGCTATATGATAAAATACTGAGCCGTCATCAGACATATCTTTTGCCCAAATCATGTTTATCGCCTCAGATACTGAGATTTTTTTAGATAAATAATAAAACCATTTGTTTAATTTTTTATTAGCATCTTGTTGATAGGCTTTAGGCACCCTTAACTTAAACCTAAATACATAACAATTTGGTAATCGTCGGATGGAGTTTTCAAAGCCCGCGGTTAACTTTTGTAACAGGGGGATAGACAACTCTCCCGAATCGATATCAACTGAGTAGCTTTTGTAATATCTCCGGTCTAGACGCTTTGCCACTGCACTTTGTTTGCTACTCATTATGATTTCCTCGCTTGGATTTTGCTCTCAATCCAGTTTTGGATATCACTACGCTTCCATGCAATACGTCTTGCCCCAAACTGTAATGGTCTAATGAAACTGGACAATATTAGTGCCTTTACCCGGTTTATCATCGCCGCAACAATACAGCCACATATAGCTCGTTGCTTTATCTGCGTTAATAACGTTGAGCGGGGTTTCATCGCCATGAATAACGGCTTGAGATAACAACACCTCTTTTAAGCGTTGATAGAGCGGTGACAACAATTCAGCACAGCGTAGCATCCAACTCGACATGGTTTGCCTACTCAACTCAATACCGATATCGGCAAACACTGTTTCTTGACGATAAAGCGGTAAGCCAAACTGGTATTTACACATGATTATTTGGCTCAGCAAGCTGGGCGTTGCGATGCTTTTTGGGATCGCTGTTGCGGGCATAAGGGCGGTTTTTACCACACTTTCAATCCCTTCTCGCTCACAATGGCGGCACGTATATTTCGGGCGAATGGTTTTGATGACTTTGATATGCGCTGGCACAAACTCGAGCGCTTCACTGCTGCTTTCACCCATTTTATGTAGTGGGCTTTGACAGCAATCACACTTTTTATCACCCTCATCAAGGTCAACAACGACCTCAACTCGGGGTAACTGTGCTGGCAGTGGCCGGCGTTTCGGTTTGGCTTTTTCTTTCTTTACTGAGGCCGATGTGGCCAATAGCGCTTTATCATGTTCATCAAGAATGTCTTCGGCTTCATTGAATACGTCGCCTGCACCCGGCATCTTTTCAGATTTTTTCGCGTACTCTTTGGCAAGCTTAGCGTTATAAACTTGTAGCAATTCGTGAATTTGCGCGTCTTTTTCAGCCAACTTTTCATCCATAAGCTGTTGCAACTCAAGCAACATGCGCTTGAGTTGTACAGGATCGTCAGGTAATGAGTGGGCATCAAGTTTCATACCTGCAACTTAACAAAATTTCATGCACCTTTCTCGTTTGCATAGCAGATAAAATCTGATGTGTGGCAATGATCGTTTACTGTGAATATGATCAATTAGATCATAGACTGATACTGTAATTCTTCATGACCAAGCACATCATATCCCGACAATAACCAATCCAGTTGTTGAGGACTGAGCTCAAACTCTTGCAAGCAGGCTTTGGTTGGCCATTTGAACTTTTGTTTTTCTAAGCGCTTATACCACAAAGCAAACCCCGTTTTATCCCAGTAAACCAACTTGAGTTTATCCTTCGCTTTATTGCAGAACAAAAATAATGCACCAGTGTAAGCATCACGTTCAAGCTCGCCTTCAACCAGTGCGACCAGACCATCAATGGATTTTCGAAAATCCACAGCATCGCGGTGTAAGTAAATACATTTAGGTTCAACAAACATTTTCATCAGGCAAACTCGCGTAGTAATTGGCCCAGATAAGATGCAGGCGTTGTGGATGGTAAGCAGACTTTTACTTTGCTAATCGTAAGGATGATTGGCTGTTGCTGTTCAGTGGGATCAACGTGTTTAGTGACTTTTGCGCGAACAAAACTACCAGATGCAGCAGTAAGCTTACTTCGTGCCGCATAAAAGCTTGTTTTTGATAAGGCATGTTGCTGGCAAAACTCAGTAATAGTTAAATCGCTGGCTTGTTGTTCTTCGACAATGTTGCGCCACTGCTCAAGGCTACGTGTTTTCCTCATGGCTATCTCCTCATTGAAATTCGGAAATAGCTTACTCGTTTTGACCAGTGACTGGCAGGTGCACTTTGCTAGACGCTTACGATCCAGAATATAGAATAATAAAATTAAAAAAAGCCGTAATTTTAACTCATTACGGCCTTTTTTAATCTGTTGTTATTTATGCGCATTACAGCGAGTTTAAAGATGCTTTTAGAGTCTCAAACTTAATTGGTTTGGTCAGTACTTTATTTATACCGACTTTAAAGCACGATGCTTTATCGTCGGTTGCAGCATTGGCGGTGAGTGCGTAAATAGGAATATCGCTTAATAATTCATTACGTATGTATTGTGTAGCAGTTAACCCATCCATCGTTGGCATCATAATATCCATTAAAATTAAATCAAACTTTTTGAGCTTCATAAATTCAATCGCTTCGGCGCCATCATTAGCTATTGTCACTTTATGATTTAATTTTTGTAAGAACGCTTTAATTAATACCTGATTGGTTTTGTTGTCTTCAGCAACGAGGATCGATAAAACAGGATGCTCTGCAGATAGTTCAGGCTTCATTTCACTAATAGGTGCTTCTGCAAATGGAATTAAAATAGTAAAAGTACTGCCAAGCCCAAGTTGCGTATCAACAGTAATTGAGCCCCCCATTAACTCAATTAGGTTTTTTGAAATACTTAACCCAAGACCAACTCCTTCATTCTTTCTGTTAATGCCATCGTTAACTTGCCTGAAAGGCTGAAATATAAAAACCAAATCTTTTTTTGCGATACCAACACCAGAGTCTTGGACAGTAAAGTTAAGCTTTCCATCAACAATACTTACGCATAATAAAATACGTCCAGAGCGCGTAAATTTGAATGCATTTCCAATAATATTAAAGAGTATTTGCCCTAATCTAAACTCATCTCCCATTATAAAGGTAGGTATGTCGTCACTTATTGATACTGAGAAGATTATATCGTCACTGTCTTCTATTATGTGTAACTGCCCTACTATATTCTCTATTAATAATTTTACATTAAGAGGTTTATTAACCAATAAAATTGTTCCTGATTCGATTTTTGAAAAATCAAGCACATCAGTGATTAAGCCATATAGAATATCAGCACTTGAATTAGCATAGTCCAGCCACTGTCGTTGTTCTTTAGTGAGCTCAGTATCCAGTAATAACTCTATCATCCCCATAATCGCATTCATTGGAGTACGGATCTCGTGTGACATGATCGTTAAAAACTTTGACTTGGTTTGACTGGCCTCTTCAGCTTTTAATTTTTCACTTTCAAGTGCGGCCTCTCGCTCTTTTGAAAAAGTAATATCTTTGGCAATCCCTAAATAACCAATAAAATTTCCCTGATCGTCAAACTGTGATTTGCCATTAAGAGATACCCAAAGGGGCTTAGCTGCATAAACTTCAAATTCAAAACCACTAAAATCGTCATACTCTGCAAGTAAAGCTGAGAATTGCTGCCATTTCAGTGTGTTTTTTCGCTCATTAATAGTGAGTAAATTATCAATTTTTTTATTAATAAAAAGTTGGGCGTAAGTGTTATTTTCGCTTTCAATATTATTAACGCTAATAAACGTCATATTAAGATCTGTGCGCCAAAACCACTCACTAGCAAGCTCTTTAAATAAACTAGAGAGTTGAGAAAATTTATCAAGCAGTAAAATAGATTGGTGAGTTTGAGCGTGTAACTTCATTAAGTTCAAAAAAGCATAGAACGCCTGTTGAAAAAACAGCTTTATAAGATCTGAACCTACAACGTCACTGACCCCATTTATGTCTACATTAGTAAAAATAAATACGCCTTGCTGATTGGAGGTGCTAACACTTATCAATAAAGACGCTTTAAGTGCAGTTTTGGCATTGCCCTCTAAAAAATTAAATTCGAGATCTTCTGACGGATTGTTACAAAATGCATAGCTATTTTTTAATACCTGTAAAAACAATCTGCAATGCGGCCATTTCTGATCATAAAAATCAATATTGCTAGTGCCTATAGTTTGATAATGCTTATCAATTTTTTGTAGGATTATACAATCTTGATAATGAAGCAACGGCTGCAAAAAAGCGGAGATAGTCGCTAAAATATCAATTTCATCATTACATTGAGATAATGACTCTAACTGCCTTTGTAATTCACTAACAGTAATTAAATCACTATTTTGCATACCGGTTTCCCCACTTAAAATGCATCGCGTTTTGCAAAAAAAACTTAAGCCGATGACATGACTATTTAATATAGAACAAAATTCAATATAAATCATTGAGTTATTTTTTTTGCTAGAGTGGAATGATTTCTGCTTAATTAATGTAAATAACAAACACCAAGGCAAAACGATGAAAATAGTTTGCATAGGCGGTGGGCACGGATTGGCACAAGTTTTAAGCGCAATAAAACCTTTGTGTAATAACTTAACAGCAATCGTTGCAACCACCGATAATGGCGGCAGTACGGGTAGGATTAGAGAAGCACAAAATTGCATCGCCCTTGGTGATATTCGCCGTTGCTGTGTTCAACTAGCGGGTGAAGGTTCAATTGCTCATTCTGTGTATGAACACAGATTTACGAGCGGCGATATTGAAGGTCACAGCTTAGGTAATTTAACTCTTTTAGGTTTGACTCAAGTTATGGCCTCTCCTACTCAAGCTATTGCATGCTTTAATAAACTACTTGGTAATTGTGAAACCGTTTTACCCATGTCTGATATACCAACAGACTTAGTCGCTGAGCTTGATAACGGTGAAAAAGTGTTTGGTGAGTGTGCGATAGATGCATTAAGTTTACTGCCTGAGAAAGTATATTTATCTAAAAAAGTACCTGCATCACCAGGCGCTGTTGAAGCTATTTTAAATGCTGACTTAGTGATTATTGGCCCAGGTAGTATCATAACCAGTATTATGCCCGCTTTTTTAATCGATGATATTGCACTCGCTATTCAAAAAACCTCTGCGTGTCGTGTATTTATTGAAAATACAGCGCAAGAGAACAGTGTCATGCAATACACTCATAGTGCAGGTATTGATTGGTTACAAAAAAAGCTCGGCGCTAAAATATACGATTTAAGTATTTCTCCTCCAGCGATTATGGAAATTTTGCAACACGGAAATAAATGCAATAAAACGGGTAAACATTTACATAATATCGATGAGTTAAATAATGTATTTTCAGAATTATTAAAAAGCTCTTTTAATGCAGAGACACACGCTTAAGCGTTATTAATTAATTGATTAATTTGTTGAAAAGTTTTTTTACTTTGCGAGTCAGCTAATTTTAACAAAGTCCTGACCTCTGGGTTTAAGCCATTGGTCTTAACTTTTTGCTCAATCAGCTGGCATGTTTGTGCTAGATGTATTGCACCAAAGCTATAGCTACTGCTTTTTAAGCTATGTGCATGAAGCTCTATATCATTAGTGTTGGTTGAGTTAAGCATTTGTTCTACTAATTTTTTAGACTCGTCAACAAACACTTTGAGTAACTCAATAGCCATGCTGTCGCCAACATCATATTTTAGCTGTTCTATTACAGATATATCTATCATATTTTTCTTTTGAGGTTCGTTATGAATTGCCAGATTATTTTGTTTGTTGACTCTTCCATGATCGGTGGTATTGAAACCCACATCGTGGAACTACACAAACTACTCAGTAAAAATAACGTTTCTTGCTCTGTTTTATTTTATAAAAATCATGGCAATAATGATTTTTATACGTTACTTGATAAGCAAAGCATACGCTATGATTTTCTGCAAGGCACACCTTCGAGTTTAATTAAGCAATTGCGCCGCTACGATGACAATACAGTTATTCATACCCATGGTTATAAAGCGGGTATTTTAGGCCGTTTAGCCTGTAAACTTACTCATAAACATTGTATCAGCACTTACCACGCAGGTGATGCTGGGACAGGTAAAATGTGGCTATATAACAAACTAGACCTGTGGCTTTCATGCTTATCAACCAACTTTGCAGTCTCAGAGCAAATCAGCAAAACAATTAAGAATGCCACATTACTAGAAAACTTTATTGATATTAAAGAACCACCTACGGTTAACTTTTTCTCGTCCCCTCTTAGAATTGGATTTGTTGGCCGGTTATCGTATGAAAAAGCTCCTGATATTTTTTATACCTTAGCCGAAAGTATGCAAAACAGTAACAATGTGATGTTTCACCTTTTTGGTGACGGTCCGATGCGCAATACCATCCCGCAACTGGAAAACTTACACTATCATGGTTTAACCAATCGCGAAGATATTTGGCATCAAATCGATGTGTTGCTTATCTGCTCAAGAGAGGAAGGTTTACCCATGACATTACTTGAGAGCATGGCGCACCATAAAATCGTAATTAGCAGTCCTGTTGGCGCCATCCCAAGTATCATAAAAAATAATACGAATGGCTTACTAATGAAAACAGGTGATGCACAAGAGTGTCAAAATTGTATTAACGCACTTTTAATACAGTCTCCTGATCAAAAAAGCGCTATGGCACAAGCCGCTTACGTCATGCTTAAAGAAAGGTTTTCTGGTAAAAACCAATTTTTGTTATTACAAAATGCGTACACCGCAAAATCACGCTTACGCTTATAAGTTTTCTTCCCAGCTTTTAATTTTTCTATAAAGGGTAGAAGGGCTAACTTCAAGTAATGCTGCTGCTTTGGGAATATTTGTTGAACATATTTTTATAACACGTTCTATATAGTCTTTTTCTGCTAACCAAAGTGCTTTTATATCACTTTCAATTTGCGGTAACTCTTCAAATTCTTGTATTTTAGTATGAGTAAAGCTTTCGTTTGGCTTGTAATTTGGTATTTCTTTCTGAGAGCTTTGTGGCAAGCTGGGCAACATATTTACATCAATCCACTCTTGGGCATTGAGCACTAAAATATTGCGGATCACATTTTCTAACTGCCTCACGTTACCAGGCCAATCATATTGAGCCAGTAAGCGCTTTACATCCTCTGTAATACCTTTGTACGGATGTTGCTCTTCGCGAGCTATTTTGATAAACAAAGCTTCTGCTATCTCAATAATATCTGTACTGCGTTCCCTTAATGGTGGCAACTCAATAGGGATCACATGCAATCTATAATATAAGTCTTCTCGAAACCGTCCGGCTTCGACCTCAACAAGTGGATCTCTGTTGGTTGCACACACAAATCGCACATCAACTTTAACAACTTTTTCACTGCCTACTTGCTGATAAGTGCCGGTTTGAATAAAACGCAACAGCTTACTTTGTAAGTTGACGTCCATTTCGCATAGCTCATCTAAAAATAAGGTACCGCCATCAGCTTGACCCGCAGCCCCGAGACGATTCGCAATAGCTCCTGTAAATGCGCCCTTTAAGTGACCAAAAATTTCACTTTCAATTAAATCTTTAGGGATCGCAGCACAATTTAACGCAACAAAAGGCTTATCAGCGCGATTCGATGCTTGATGTACCGCTCTTGCACAGAGCTCTTTTCCTGTGCCACTTTCACCGGTAATGAACACCGTAGCTTTACTTACCGATGCCGAGCTAATTATTTGATAGACAGATTGCATCTGCTTTGAACTACCAATCAAATCAAAATATCGACCATTTTCGTAGGTATTTTTATATTTCGTGACGGTTTGTTTTAGGTCTTTTATTTTTAGCGCATTGTTTATTGTAATACGAAAGCGCTCTGCCTCAACGGGCTTTTCTAAAAAGTCACTGGCACCGAGCTTGATCGCTTGAATGGCCATTTCTTTTGTCGCATGACCAGTTAAAACAACAACCTGAGGAAAATTATCAGGAGCTAACTTGGCTAAAATATCTAAACCATTCATGTCTGGTAACATGACATCTAATACGATTAGATCAGGCTTTATTTTATCAATAATCGCTAAAGCACTTGCACCATCATTTGCCACCAGAGTATTAACACCTGTAGGAACTAGATAAGATTGATACAACATAGCGAGCGACTGGGTGTCTTCTACAATGAGTATTGTTGGTGGCATAATCCCTTTCCTTTTAGCAGCCCGCTAAGAATTATTTAGATAAAAAATATTAACTTATGAATGCTAAGTTAACTATAGTTACCTCATTAAATCAAATTCAATTAATTATTATTAGTGATGCATCATCAATTTCTTTGGAGAGTGTCACTTGCGAGTTTTTCCATAATGAGTGGGCAAAGTCCTCAGCAGAGTTGCTCTGTGTTGGGATTATTGTTTTTAACTCAGCCATTTCATCTTTGTCAGTAAAGCGATTATCGGTCCAACCATCCGTATAAAGTAAAATATGTTCAATATTTTCTAATTCAGCTTCATAAAGGGTGTATTGATGATCATTAGAAAGGCCTAACAATGGACCGGTTCCCTTTAATTGAGATATTTTTCCATCTTTATCAATAATAACTGGCGGTGGATGTCCGGCATTAAGCCAATACAATTTATTATTTTCTAAAAAACAAATTACCAGTGTAACTAAACTCGATTTGCATAGTTGCTGCTTATAAAGCGCATTATTAAGCGCCACCAGCATGTCTTGATATGCCAATCCAGTTGCTAAAAAGCCACTGATAAAGCCTTTAATCGCAAAGCTTTCTTTAAGTGCTTGCAAGCCGTGCCCCATCATATCACCGAGGATAAAAGCAGTCCCTTCATCATTAATCGGCATAAAAAAGTCACCACCGTTACCGACCGCAATTGAACCAAATATATGCGCTGTTTTATTATTTGCTAATAACACTTTTGATGGTGTTAAGCCAAATGTGCTCTGATACGATAAGTAAGCGAACCGGTGCGTTACCCTTTCAATACTTTGCAAAAGCTTATTTTTTTTCACTGGTTTAATTAAGTAATCATCGACTCCTAAGCGATTAATTTTACTGATCACTTCTTCGCTGTCATCACCGGTTAACATCACTACCGATAATTGTGATTTGAGATTAGATTTATTTAGTTTTTCTAATAATGGCTCACAAGTGCCTTTTTTTAGTTGGTGATCAAGTAATAAAATACTGGCATCAGAGGTTAAAATAGCCTGCCAACCCGCCTCAATATTTTCGCAGGTGATCACTTGAAACTTGTCTTGAAGATAGGCGCTCATTAATGCAAGCTGGACAACATCATCATCAACATAAATAATACTTGGCCTTTTATCTATGTTAATCAAAGGAAAGGAAAAATAATTTTTAGAGGCTATTGTTTCATACGTTGCATCTGCAAAGTAATGACGAATTAACTCAACCCCCATTCCACCTTCAACTAATTCATGCGATTCGATTGTCCAAGATGAGTCATTTTTTTTGAATAAATTATAAGGCTTCAATTCATCTACAAACGTTAAATGATATGTGTCAGTATTCGTTTGGCTGATGCGCAACATAATAACGTGCTCATCCCCCTGATTATGCCTAATCAAATTAGTGAGGTACTCCGTTGCAACTAAACCGGCAGCATCCGCTTCATCCCGTTTTACTGATAATGCACCCAACACATGTTTTAACACTTGGCGTATCTCGGTTAACGTTGGCCATAACAATTCAAAGCGTCGTTCAAATAATATATCCATAAAGACCTCAATAATGCTTAAACAGCCACTTTTGCCTGTTGATTTTGTTTGTTAAAAACGTACAGACTCTTGGCCATTGAGGTCTATATCTTTGTAAAAGTAATAGCATTCGTTCACCCAAAGGTGCAAAACTATATTGGCTCACTAATAATTTAATATTGCTATGGCCAGCTTGTTTAAGCTCTGCAACGCCGTTACACAAAGACTCTTCATCATTAACACCTAAACCAACTGTTACTAAAGTCAGTTCGCTACATAAACTTAAAGAGTGTAGCGGAATATTATTGCGATTGAGCTTTAACGCAGGAGACATATCAAGTAACACATAATCATATTCTTGTTTTAAACGGATCACAGCCTCATTGAGTACATGTTTATTTTTAGCCGAATCAATGGACTCTAAATTATGTATGCTCAAAATATCTATCCCCTGATAAGGTAATACACTTAACTGGCAAGAAATATCATCAAATCGCCATAGCTTAGTTAAGCTAGATAACTGCTTATCTAAGCGAAACGAACTAATGGGGTTAAGATCAATCACCAATACTGACTTATGTTGACTAACTAATCGCTGGGCAACACTGCTACACGCCGTTGATGAACCTTCGCCACCATACAGCGAAATAAATGTAACGCATCGTGCATCACTATCAACGAGGGTATTACAAATCGTTTCAAGCTCATGATACTGCTCTGGAATTAACTTCATAAACTCACCACTAAAGCAATTATTGTTATAAAATCTAAGAAATTATCTTTAAATTGACTTAATAGATCTTGCCCCTTATCTGGTACATATAAAGTATCGCCGGCCCTTAATACCGGAATATTTGCCGAGTTTGGTGATTTTATAAATGCTTCAAGATTGAATACTCGAGACTGCTCTTTACAACAAGAATGATTAACCACAACAATTTTATCAATGAGTGCGGAACTTGATGGCCCACCCGCTTCAGCTAATACATCTAAAATAGACATAGTGTCATCAAAGTTATAGCGACCCGGCTTTTGCACTGCCCCCATAATACGAACCACTCTCTCTTTAGGTGTACGTAACCAGTCTTTATCTTTTTCAGGAATAAAAATAGTGTCTCCGGGCAACACATGTGGAAAGAGAGTTTCATCTCCGGTTTCAAAGTACAGAGCTAAATCAAGCTTGCTAACCTTGGCACTATTACCATTACGGTGCGTTACTCTTATATTGCGAATGTCAGCATTGCCATTAGGGCCATCTGCAGCGGCTAAAATATCAATAAAATGCATATTATCATTAAACGCGTAGCGCCCAGGAGAGCCCACTTGACCCATAATATAAATAGACTTACTCGACGCTTGGCGTATCCATTGTGATTTATTATCGCCTGGGTCAACTGGCAACTCCTCTACAATCACTGTATCGCCTGCGATCAAATTTGGTAGCGCTGTTTTTCCATCAGTAATAGTGTACTTTTCGAGGTCGAAACGCTGAGTGACATCACCATTACGTAATATTTTAATATCATTAATATTGGCCCCTTTGGTTGGCCCGCCCGCATGAGCTAATAAATCGGTAAAATCCATTTCATCACTCCATTCATAACGCCCAGGAGATTGAATGGCACCAATAATTTTAATCGCACGTTTAGTCGGAATTTTTAACCAGCTTTTTTCGTTTACATCTGTTTTTTCGGGCACGAAAATAACATCACCAGGGTTTAAATCAGGTACTTTTGTCGTAATGCTACCTTCACTATAACCTTGTAAATCAAATAAAATACTTTCACCTTGCGGGGTTAATATTTTTATCTGTCGTGTTTCTGCAAAGCGTGTTGGCCCCCCTGCATTAGCTAAAATATCTAGAAAATTGGTACTATCTGCAGCCTCGTAAGCTCCAGGCTTTTGCACTTCCCCCATGATATAAACAGTCCGAGAAGTGGTGTTTACATCATCGACCATTATTGGCACATATATGGTTGAACCAGCTTTGAGAAGCGGCATATTCTTATCAGTGGGTTTATCTAAATATGCTTTTAAATCAAATATCACTGGGGACTTATCGACAATGACTCTAATTTTAGTCACATCAGCATAGCGTGTTACTCCCTCGGCACGCATTAATGCATCTAAGATGGTCATATTTTCTTTAAACGAAAAGCTACCAGGATTATGTACTTCGCCCAAAATTGTAATAGCGCTATTGTCACTGGCATCTCCCGTTGCGCTAAGTGTTTGTGCATCAAAGTCTATTTGTACATTACCAAGTAAAGGAGATACCGGTACAAACACCGTATCTTCACTTTTAAGGGTTGGAAGTAAGCTAATATTACCTGTATCTAAATAGGCTTTATAATTAAACTCAATCACCTCATCGCCTCGTCTTATTTGCAAACGATCGAGCTGAGCGCCAGGCTTTAAACCATTCGCTTTAGCTATTACCATTTGAATATTACCATCATCAGGAATACTGACTTGGGAAGGCGTAATGACATAACCCATCACATTAATAAATATATCTCGGCTGCGGATCTCCACATAAAAGTCATCTATCGCAACAAACAACTCAGCCAAAACCGGTTTTAACTCAAGTTCGATTTGCGCCACTGTTTTATTGGCAACATTAAATTGCCCTACTTCAGGTATGTTGATCTGGCCTTTTTTATCTACTTCAAACGTGCCATCAAATTCAACCTCGCCAGGCACATATAAAAAGAGTTTATTACCCGCTTGCACAATTGAGTTATCCGCTTCATTTGCCGCAAAGCCGTTGGTCGCTAAAAAAAACAAAACAAACATTGTGAAAAAATATTTCATTATTTTACTCCTTTTTGCTTTGTATTATTTTAGTCCAGTTCATCAGCGCTTTAGCTTTATTGCTTTCTAAGCCTTGCGTGTTTGCGTCTAGAATTATTGCTTCAACTCTGCGGTCTGAATGACGTGTACTCTCAGTTTCTGCGGCATCACTGTAAGACTGCAAACTTCCTTGCGTTAGGGTTGTAATATTTTGCTGTGGCACGCCATAAACGCCAAGCCAATGCTTCACCGTATCGGCACGCTTAAGTGCCAACTCATAATTACTCCCTGAATCTCCAACCGCGTCGGTGTGACCCACAAGTAAAATACTAATACTGCCTAGTTGCTTCGCTAAATCTGCAGCTTGAGCAACTCGTACGGCATATTTAGGGGTTATTTCAAACGCATTAAATGCAAATTGGTTATCGCTATTCAATAACTGTGCAATTTGTTTTTTGATACTAAATGACGCAGGTTGCTCATTAGTCGTAGAGGCACAATCCGTAACTTTTCTAACCGTATCAAAGTGATTCGTTAACTGATTAAGCCCATGATAATGAATCAGTAAATCATGCTCAGCATCTTCCCACATTTGCCCAGCGATTAATCTACGAATACGATTTTCATAAATTTGTGCTTTTAATAGTTGCGCAGGCATACAAGCTTTAATATCTTGCGATTTTAATAACTCAAGTTTAAGTACAAGGTGTTCAAATTCACTCTTAACAACGTCCTCGGGCTGAGTGAAGTTTTCATCGTACTGCTCATCGGCTAATGGATAGTTTTGATACTTTTCAGCTAAGCCACCTTGGCCGTCATCAGGCCAAGAAGCACAGCCGCCTAAAAACATTATAATAACAATTACTATGCGTGCCTTCATTGTACTCTCCCTGATACCTTTTATATTGAGTCAATAAATGGAATGGTTTTATCGACTCTTAATAAGTTCATTAGCTTAAACGGCTGCCCCGTTACATTAAGTAAAGATAGCTTATTACTTTGTTTTTCAATTCTTTTGTATAGAAAAACAATAGCACCTATTCCTGAAGAGTCGATAAATTCGGTCTTAGTAAAATCGAGAATCACGAAGTGTGTGCCTTGCTCGACTAGCTGTTCAAACTGATCTTTTAACTCATCGACAGCAAAGCCGGAGAAATCATTAGGAAGTACGACAACTGTTTGTTCTACTTTATTGGCTAAATTTTTCATCTGAATTACCTATTAAAATATAAATACAAATAGACTATTACAAGAAGAATGCCAGAATTAACAAACTGATATTTAAGGGTTTTAAATTATTTTATACTATTTTTTAGAGGAGGGATGCATAATGCAATTGCTTTTTGAGTGCACAATTGCATTATGCGAAACGACGTTACTGACCTTTACCAGTGAATATAACAGCCAACGTTTTAAAGAAAATAGTAAACTCCATATAACACCAACTGCGTGCAGATGAAGTACTTAGCATGTAGGCGTAATCCCAGCCTATTTTGTTGCGCGCATCGTCAATGCTCTCATCGTAACCATTCATCACCTGCGCGAGTCCCGATATACCGGGCTTGATCCCATAAGTACGCTGACAAAAGTACGGGATGTCTTTCTCAAGCTTTGAATAAAACACTGGTCGCTCAGGCCGTGGGCCAATAAGAGACATTTCACCGATCAATACATTCCAAAGTTGTGGTAATTCGTCCAAGCGTGTTTTGCGAATAAATCGTCCAACTGCAGTTATACGAGGATCATCTTTACTTGCCCACACCGCGCCACTTTTTGCTTCTGCATCAACAACCATAGAACGAAATTTTAAAACATTGAATAAAGCGACAAAATCATCATCACTTTGTCCCACTCTCAGCTGTTTAAATAACACTGGGCCCTTTGAAGTCAGTTTAATCACTAATGCAACAGCTAACATAACTGGTGAAAGTAATATTAATCCAACCGCAGAGCCAACTACATCAATAGTGCGCTTAATGGTTTTGATGAATATTTTATTTGATTCTTGGGTTTGATGAACGCGCTGCCAATGCTGGTTATAATCACCACGCTCAAACTTAACAATCCCCCACAGAGCCATAAAATAAGCGCTGACGATATAATTTACACTATCTACAATTGGTAACTTAGCCCTGATATTAAAAGCTTTTTTTGCTACTCCTAAGCCATGAGTACAGACTATCGCAACACATACCACTTTAGGTATTAACAAGCTTGAAGATAGTGCAAGTGAAAAAAGTAACGCGTAAATCAGCAGCAGAATAATTGGCATGACCCCACGCAATACTTTATGTGAAAAATAGTTAAAACTTACCCAGCCTAATTTCGGATTTAATAATTCAAACAACATTTTTATTTGCTGCCAGTTACCCGCACCTAATCTTACTCTTCTGGCATAATCATGACTTTGTTCATCACATTCACGCTCAACGATATTTATTTCACTGTTTACAACGGCTTTCCCACCTTGGTTTAACGCTTTCATAGAGATAATAAAATCGTCATTTATGGTGTTTTCATCTAATAAAGCCGCATGAGCTGAGCGTATAGCAAACATAGCACCTGGCACGCCAATAACAGCCCCTAAAGACGACTCCATACTCTTTACTTTGTTTTGATATTGCCAGTACTGTTGCTGCTCAGCAGTGGCTAAATCATCTAAAATATATACGCCGGTGATCACATTAATATTAGGATCTTTAAAATCGGCATCAATTTTATTGAGCACATCAATACTCAGTAGCGCACTAACATCGGTAAAGAGTAAAACATCATAATTTGGCTTACTCAGCTTTATCAGTTCATTGATGCCAAATGATTTGCCTTTATTCACTTTACTAAAATGCAAATGACAAACTACATTTTGCTTTGCAAGATGCGACTGCGCTAGCATCGCTTCGTCATAAGTCTTATCGGTGCAGCCATCAAGATAAACATGAATGGTGTATAGCTCAGTGCTATATAACATTGAGCCTAAGTTATAAAGCTTCTCTGCTATGTGTTCTTGTTCGTTATAAGCACACATTAAAATACCAAAGTGAGTACTGGGTTGGGTATTTTCAGTCATCTCAATCGGTTTACTGTTACTAAATAGCTTTAATAACAGTAAGTAACCAACATGATGATATAAAGCCAGTGTAATTAAAACAGCCAATGTGATCAGTAGAAAAGTCATAGCATTCCCCTTATGAAGCTAAGCCATTATAGAAGTGGTCATACGCTTCACTCATTTTGTTTGCATCTGCAATTGAGAGAATATGCTCTCGAATACACAGCCCATATTTCATGTCTAATGCTTTCAATAGCGCAATTTTTAGGCCAAAAGAGTCATTTGGCTTGACTAATATGCCTTGCTCTTCTGTAACGACCTCGCTGATACCGCCAACATCAGTCGCCACAATTACTTTGCCACACGCCATTGACTCTAAAATTGATAAGGGCAGTCCTTCTCTTTGTGAATAAAGACACATAACGTTAATAGCTGAGTAAAATAGCTGCATATGCTGTACATTCCCTAAAAAATGCACTCGTTCTACCACCCCAAGCGATACTGCCGCACTGAGTAACGAAAAGCGTAAGCTACCATTACCAGCAAACACTAATTCGATATCTTTAGGCAGCAAAGGCAGTAGTTTAATGAGATCCAAATGCCCTTTTCCCGGCTCTAATCGTGCAGAGCAACCAATTAACTTTTTATCAGCAGGAAGATCAAGTTTGAGCCGTGCGGTTGCTTCATTGATGTGATTAAACTGCTGTAAGTCGATACCGTTCAGAATGGTTTTATCTGCCGTGATCGCTGTTTCATTATAAAATTCATTCGCGACCACTTGTGCATCTGCAACCCAGTGAATTTTAGTTAACTTATTAAGTGTTTTGGTAATTAAACGCTGTTTAAAGCTCTTTAAATACCAAGCATCATGAATAGTAGAGACATGCTTTACCTGAGTATTTGTAAGACAGGCTAGACTCGCGTACAACATAGGACCAATGTGATGACTATGAATCACTTTAATCTCGTGTGTTTTAATTATTTCAGTGAGCTTTTTGATAATACTTAGATCAAACCTAGGCGCTTTATCTAAGCTAATCAGTTTTTGTTCAAATAAAGCTAAAGCAGGCCACTCACTAACTGCTTCTTGCTCATTACCCTCTAGCGAAACAATAATACTGGTGCTTGCGAATTGGCTTTTTTGCATTAAGGTCACAGCCATTTTTTCAAGGCCGCCTATTTTAAAGTGCTGAACTAAATGTAGGACGTTCATGCTAACTCCCCTTATTGATAAAGTGCATTGATGGGCTAGCAGGAACATGTAATGAACCTTTGCCAACAATAGGTAAAATAGTAACTACTTCCAAAGCAGATAGTTTTTCAATGGTTTGAATATCTTTTAAGTGACTATCAAATAATGTCGCGACAAATACACAGGTGGTGCTTGTAAATATGCCTAAAACAATCCCCAAAATAATCGCCACAACTAAAGAGGTATTGATTGGCTGGGTTGGGCTGTAAGCTCGTTCTATGGTTTTTACTTTGTCAGGCCCTTCATATTTAACTAATTTACCCGTTACTTTTGCCATTTCGTAACGTCCCAGCATATCTTTATAAAGTGATTGCTTAACGTCGTAATCCCGCTCTAGCTTTCTTAATTGTTTCTCTATATCGCTTGTAACTAATAATCTTTCACTCACCGTATTAACTTGCTGCTCCAACATGGCAAACTCTTGTTGATGTTGGAGCACAGTGTTTTTTGCTTCTTCTAATGCAAGTATCTGTGAAACAAGCACATTACTTTCATTGTCTTTGCCATCAGGAAGTGTATTGGCCATTTGCCAAAGTTGATCTATGTTTGTTGCATCTAGATTTTTGCCACTTTCTATTAAAGCCTGTTGGCGAGCTCGAATACTCAGCAGTTCACGTTTTTTCGACACGACTTTACTGTGCTTTTCGGTATAACGGGTTTTTAAAAAGCTCAACTGTGATTCGGCATTAATGATTTTTTCTTCTATGCGTCCTAAAATTGGGTTTGCTTGGCCCATTTTTGTTGTTAGCGCTTCAAGCTTGGCTTTTGCACCTGATAAGACGATAGACTTTTGTTGTTGATCACTCAGTAACTTATCGAACGTTTGTCTATTGCTATGTAAAACAGCAGGTAAAGTGTTGCTATTTTTAGCTTTAAAATTAGCTAGCGACTCTTCAGAAACCTCGAGTTCTTCTCGTAAACTGACTAACTGTTGATAAAAAAATTGCTCAGACGTATCAAGCGAGGCCTTGGTTGGTGCTAATAAACTCTCTATAAATTTCTCAACCACTTTTTCTAATACTGCTTTCATTTGAGTTTGGTCATACCAAGTAAAGTTAACTCGCACCAATTCATCACCAACCAGTGATAAAGAAAGCGCTTGTGAGAGTTCTTGATGAATTTTTTCAATAACAGCAGGGCTTGCATCTTTAGCAACTAAGTTTGTTTCTTTCGCAACAGCTATCAACACCTTTCGACTTATTACAAGCGTGCGTAATGCAGCCATACGATTTGATAAATCAAACGAAAAAGACAAGTCATCTAAATATGGGTTTAGTAATGCAGATTCTTCTATTAAGATTGTTGCATGATTTGTGTACTGCTTTTGCGCCGTTGCAGCGAGTAAAATAACCACAACAGGTACGATGAACAGAGGCAAAACAAATAGTTTCGCCCTTGTATAAACTGCATACAAAGCTAAATAAAGTAACCTTTTTATTTGCTCTCTAACTAACATAATCCCTACCTATTAATTTGCATATTGCAATGCGAAATTTAACGGCTATTTGCATAATAAAAATTTACACTGTAAATAGCCTAGTTTAATAAGGTAGTTGCACAGGGCGCGCCAAGATTACATTTTAATGCTCAATGTGGAGGATTTAGTCGCAGCAGGTCTTCGTTAACAATAAGCGCCTTTGCCTGCCAGCTGTGCGCTTTTGCTAGATTCTTTTGTACGCTGTTTAATAATGTTAATTGTGGCTGAGTTAACGAAAGCGCCTCATCGACCTTGTTAATAAAATCATGACTAGAGTGAGCAATAAAAATATGCGGCGTATAATTACTAACTGCAGGAAAATCAGTTGCGACAATCGGTTTACCTGTCGCTAAATATTCTTTAAGTTTTAGCGGATCGCACGCTCTGATTTGCTCATTATTCACAAAAGGTAAAATCGACACATCCCAATGAGCAGAAAACGATACTAAACGGTCGTGGCTAACTGCGCCAATATGCGTAACATTTTTAAACTGCAATAGCTGTGTAACAGGAGTCACAATATCTCCGATAAGCACGAGTTGATAATGCGGCCTTGCAGCCACCAAGGCGGTTAATAACGCAATATCTAACCAAGCATTAATACTTCCGTAAAAGCCAATAATAGGTTCTTTTATAGTTTGTATTTCATCGGCTTTTTCAACGTCGCTTGTAAATAGCTCATAACTTACGCCGTGGGTCAGCATTTTTGTTTTTGTAGCGGGCATCTTTGCCAGCAATAACTCACTGATCACATAAATAAGATCTGCGCTATTAATAAGCTGCAGCTCAAAGGGGGCAACGAGTTTAGCATCAACCCCTGCCAATGCAGAAAAATCATCGCCGCAATAATAAATTAACTTATCCGTGGTTTTTTTATCAAATAGATAGTGTGCAGTTGGCACACTTAACCAATACATAATCGGCTCACTACAAGTTGAGGGTGCAAGGTAACGAGAAAAAATCCAGCGGTTAAAACATCGAATGAGTCGATTATCGTGCCAAGGTAATACAGGCAGCTTATAAACAGTCATATTGTTGGGTGTGGCTATTGCAGCAGTTTTAGACTGTCGAAATAACTGCTTTAACTTGCTGAGCATACGTTTAATATCATGAAATTTAGCGCTTGGTTTTCGCATACCAATGGAGTTTATCCAGTGTACTTCATGCTGCTTAGCAAGCTCTGAAAATAAATGTTGAGTACTGCTTGGATGACTCGCCCAGTCTTCACCAAATACAATAAATTTCATACACTTACTCCTTAATTTTTTTAACTACTTTGGCAGGGTTTCCCGCAGCAATAGTAAAATCAGGAATATCTTTAGTAACCACACTTCCCGCACCAATTATCGCTCCCTCACCGATTGTGACACCGCCCAGTACAGTCACTCCAGTGCCCAGCCAAGCACCGCGTTTTATTATAATGTCACCAATTTGAGATTCATCATCGCTTTCAGAGTTAGCGCGGCGATCACAGTCAATTGGATGCCCAGGAAAACCGGCTAAAAAAACTCGTCCTGCCAGCCTGACATCGTCTTCAAGAATAATGGTACGCCCTACAGAAAAAGCATTTTGCCAACCAATATCAACATTATTGCCAATACTTAGTAGCGGCTCTCGCTCATTACTCACCCGCCCACATAAGGTGCTGATCCCTGAAATTCTCACATCGTCTTTACATTCAATTTTTAACTTGCCAAGTATTTGCGGCATACCTGAATATAAATATAAGCGCTTTTTACTGCCCTTAATTTGGCTTTTAAATAAAGGTGTATAATAAAAAATCCGAACTAGCTCATGGCATAACTCTTTTATAAAATAGTGCAAATAGTAAAGTGAAGCATGTAGCACAGGGATTACGATGATTTGCGGATTGCGAAGCGACTTTGCAAATTGAAACAACCATGTCGCTAATGGATTATTACTATTTTTTAGCCAAAGTTTAAGCTGTATCAACATATTGTTATTCCTTATTACTTTCTATAGTAAGCTTTTCTAGTGCAATAGTCAGAGCCAGAATAATATACAGTGGCCATGTAAAAGCTTGAGTTAAAAAAGTGCCAGCAACCATAAAGCCAATTAAACCGGCCTTTAATGCGTTAGCGTTCACCATCACTTCAGGATTAAAACTAAGTTTATTAATACAATAAACCCGCGACAGACTTCGATAAATACTGGCTATCACGAGTAAAAAAATACAAAAGCCAACAAAGCCAGTTTCACCTAACACCTGAAACCATGTGCTATGTACTGCATGATTCTTGCCATCCCAATGAGGACTGTAAAAATAGTAATTTACAAAAAAATTATTAACTCCAACGCCAGTTAATGGATTAGACAACGCCATATTGATTGCAGCCTGCCAAGCATAGATCCTACCCATTGCTGATTCATCGACACCTCCTTCTGCCGCACCACCGCTTTGTCGGTCAGAAATACCAGCAAAAATCATCATGGCAAGCATAGCGACACCACCGCACATAGCCACTACGAAGGGATTTTTGACTTTTTGATATAAAAAGAAACTTAAAATAGCGGCTATTCCTAATAAACCACCACGACTTTGAGTGGCAATAACACCGGAAATAGCCAAGATCAAACCAACTCCGGCAAAAGTACGTCGATACTTATTACTATTTGTATCAAAAAGTTCAGCTGCTAAAAATGAAACAGGAAACATCAACACCAAAGATAAATCATTGGGATCACCTAATTGCGAGCGATATTCCCGTGAAATAGTCACTCTAGTTCCTTCAACTAACCCCACACCATTTATTTTGTTATTCAACGCCACTAAAGCGATAGTGACACCTGAGATCATAATACCCAGCCTAATGTAACTAAAATGCGAAAACCGCGTTAACCACCAGCTAATAGCAAATACCATAATAAATACTTTAACCAACACACCAGACCAATACTCAATAGCAACGCCTCTATTTGAAGCTGAAAATACGCATACCGTGAGCCAAGCGAACCAAATTACAAAAATAAGATGCGTAGAGCTCCAATGTGGTTTTAAAGTTTTAGATACAAATAAATGCCATGCAATGGCCAGTAAAGATGCTAAAGCAAGTAATTTAGGAATTTTAAGCGGCATTAGAAAAACAAACGCCTCGTGGATTCTAAAATAGCTAAACAAAATAAATAATATAATAAACACGGTGCTAATACGTATCGCCAAAAAACCCGCAAACGGTAATAGCAACAAGGCAAAAGCGGCTATGGGGCCAAATAGCGAATACAAACCTAAAATGAGCACAGTAATCACCAAGCCATTTATTAAGTGGCAATGCGCTTTATACCAATTAACCATGTGCTTTCCTTGTTACATACTGATTCAGTATTGCCATTATTCTGTTTTGATACTTATTAAATAAAACGCCTATTAAGCCAACTAAAGCCGCGATTTGCCAAATTACATAATGAGTAATTTCACTTACGCCCAGAGCAAAAATACTAATAAAACAGAGCCAGCTAGGTACTAATCGCTGAATACTAAATGCCAGATTTTCGAGCTTTTGGCTAACAACAACAAACAACACTGTTTTAAGAGTTTGTGCAAATACTAAGCTGACCACTGCGCCAAGCACTCCCCATTTAGGCACTAGAATACCCAATGCTATTAGTACGCAAGCTGCACTAACAGCATTAATAATAGTGACAAATAGTGCGTTAAAATGAATATAACAACCAATATTGAGTAGATCGCTGTGATGCCTAAGTACAACAATAAATATTAAACTGGGTAAAAGCCAAGAATTTAGTAAGTAACCTTGTGGTAAAACCAAGATAAATAAATGAGGCGCAACAATAAGCATTACTGCACACAACGCAATTGCGATTTCTAAACTTAGCTCACATAAAGAAACATAACGAGTGCGACAAGAAGTTAATTCATTAAAACGACGAGAAAACCACCACATTCTGATCGGTTCAAAGGTAAACGAAGTCATAACTGCAAATTGCATTGCCACATAATATTGGGCAAGCTTTTCTTTTCCGACACTGGCTGCAATAAACCAGTTTTCAGCGCCATTATTTGCATACACAAACAGCGATGAAGCAATAATACTTAATAAAAACAAACTATTTTTATAACTTATATTCCAAGGAACATAGTTAAAACTAATCGTAATTGTGCGGCCAATGGCGCATAACGAAATCATCAGCACAATAAAGCTCGACACAGCACCCGACACCATAACCCCCGTTACTCCATAGCCTAAGTAAAGTAATATAATGGTGAGTAGCGTTTGCCCTACTCCTTGTAAAATAGCTAAAAAGCAGAACTGCTTAGCCATTTCGTAATATCTTAAAAAGCAAAACACAATGGATAGCACAGCAGAAAATGCTAAATTAACCGCTAATAACTGCAGATCAAGTTTATTAATGGAGATGGGTAATAACACACTAAATGAGCAGGTAAATAACACCATAATAACAACAAACAACGCACTCAAAACACTACATAAAATAAACGCGTCTCTAAACAAGGCTTGTTTATAAACCGCATTTTTCATTTGTTGCTTGAACAATAATTCGGGTAACCCTAAACACAACAACAAAGACATAACAGCGGAAATAGAAACTAAAAAGTTTAGCTCACCAAATTGAGCTTGGCTTAAAAGACGAGTAGATATAGGCAACAAAGCAAAGCCAAGCCCCTTAAGTAACAAGGTTGATAGTCCAAAATAGGCGATTTGCTTTAATCCATTCATCTTTATTCCTTAAGAGTTTTGCACCCAAGATGACAATTTTTTAGCTTGTGAGCTGGCGTTAAACTTATTTGCAACTAAGCGTTTGGCGTTAATTCCTTTGGCGTATCTCTCATAGGGATTTAATTCACAAAACTCCGTTAAAATTTTCTCCAACCCTGAAATACTCGACGGCTCACACTTAAAACCCACCGAGTCATTAACAATTTCTTTGGCTCCCATTAATTGAGTTGTGAGCACTGGAATACCACTAGCCATAGCCTCTTTTAAAACCACCGGACCAGTATCTCTATCTCCGTTACTTGAAATGCAAAATGGCGCAACTAACGCAGAGTAATTACTGGTGTTTTTTGATAGCCACAGTGGCGTTTGCTTGCCTAAAAATCTAACTTCTTTTTCAATGCCTAACTTTTCACATAAAAACTTTAGGTCGTTCATCAAAGGGCCTTCACCAACAACATCTAAAAATATTGAGTATTTTTTATTTAATTTTTTTATTGCGGGTAGTAAAAATTGTAGTCCCTTTTTTTCAACTAAACGGCCAATAAATAATAGTTTCACAGACTCATTAAGTCGGTTAGGCGTTGCGTTAAATAAACTTAGATCAACTCCACAATGCAGCAACTCAACTTTACCCGCTTTGTATTTACCTAACTTTTCAGCCATATCTTTGCACACGGCCACGGAGAAATTACACAATGAGAGTTTCAGCCTAAGATCAGTATCATTAACGTATACGTCATGCCCGTGGCCAATCGAGGAGATACTAATGCCTGCAATTTTGCTGGCTATAATTGAGTACGCCAGAGGCGCATGCATAAAGTGGCAGTGTATGTGGGAAATACCATGTTGTTTGATTATGTCAGCAATATTTAATCCGTAGCCAAGCAGTGAAGTGACCGAGATTGAGGTAAACCTTGTTGCTGTTAATGCCGCTTTCAATGCTGCCAGCGGTTTTTTCATGGCAAACTTAGCCGCATATAACAACGATTTTTCAATAGTAATGACGTTTACACTGCTATCAAGATTGGTACAACTATTTAAATTTGCAAAGGTGATAACACTGACCTTGTGCCCAGCTCTTACTAATGCGTTTATCTCAGTTACCACAAAGGTTTCTGAGGGGATATGGAAACTCGGTACCACAATGCCAATATGTTTCATGCTCAACACTCCAAATATAACTTATGGTTATTTCGCAAGAAGCATGCCCAGTTAAAACACACCAAAAACATGATTAAAAAGTCAATTTGCGAACATCTGTTGCAAAATGCAAAGCATTAGACAAAAACCCCCTCGCAAACCTATTAAAATAATTGGCGCTGAACTTGCGTAGTACTTAGTTAGTTAATTTATAGAACTAGGATGCGGATCATGAGTATAGAAATAAGCGTTATTATCCCTAACTACAATTGTAAGCAATATTTAGCCAAAGCCATTAGTAGTGTTGTTAAACAAAAAAACGTGAATTTAGAAATTATTGTGGTTGATGATGGTTCAACAGATGGTAGTGTTGAGTGGTTAAAAACCGCCCAAATAACAATTCCCCAGTTAATTGTTATAGAGCAAGAAAACACTGGCGTTGTCAATGTAAGAAATCGCGCTATTGCCTCAGCAAAAGGTGATTACATTGCTTTTTTAGACGCTGATGATTACTGGAGTGATGATAAGTTATACGAACAATTAAGCTATATGAAAGAGCACTCAGAGTGCGTTTTAAGTTTCACAAACTATATGCATATTAACGAAGAATATGAACCCATTGTCGATTGTTTTTCTTTTTGGCCTGAATTTTCAAAATTTGTTGATAAAAATAATATGGGTTATCAAAATTTAAAATGCCCAATGGATTTACTGATTTTTGCTAATGTAATTGGCACATCTTCGGTTGTAGTTAAGCGTTCAGCGATTAATTATATTGGCCGATTTGATAACCAATTAAATAGCGCTAGCGACTGGGATTGCTGGTTAAAACTTGCAAGGATCGGTGATGTTGCGTTTTCACCGCGTATCGCAATGGATTACTTGATGAGAGCGGGTTCTATTACTGCAAATCGTAAAAATAGACTCAATGCAATGAAAGAAATTGTCTCGCGTTGTAAACATGATGCTGGCCTTATGGCAAAAATAAAAGCACAAGCACGCATTTTAGAATGCTATGGTGAGTACTATCGAGAAATAGGTTCTAAATTTAAAGCCCTATCGATTGCAACTGCTGCATTCACACTTTTTCCACATAAGCGAAACCTACGTCATTTACTACATGACTTAAAAATGACCTTTGCCATTACAGTAAAATAAATCCGCATTGGTTTATTTAATCAAATAGCATGTAGTTAATCCTGCATGCTATTTTTATTAACTAACTAAGCTGAACTTTGGTTAATCATGAAGGCTCAAACTATAACTAAGCATCTTATGATCACTTCCTGCAAAATTACTCACTATTAAGCTGTTTAACGTAAATTGCTCGTCAAAAACACAGTGATCTATGGGTAACCCGGTTAGCAGTGTCGGCTTAATATTTAAGGGCATAAAACTACTATAAGGACTTGCTCCATAACAACTTTGTGTACTTTGCCAACTAAAATAACGTGACCAAGGGACAATATTTAAATCACCTGCAATTAGCCATGGTGTTTGCTCTTGTATTGTTGCTGCATGCAGCGCCGCGAGTAAAATATTTCTATTTTCCCAGTGCTGCTTGGTTCTTGGTGATGGTGGGTGGGCAATATACGTAGTGATAACTTCATTATTAAATAACAAGCGCAGTTTAATGTAACCTAACCTATCCCCTTGAAGTTTTACTTGTTGTCTATAAATTATAGGTAAACGCGAAATAACAACGATGCCGTAAGGGATCCCCTCTACTTCACGATAACCAAATAAACTAGCCTTGGTTAAAAAACGAGAGAGCAAATGCCGATTTAAATCACTAAACTCTTGCAGAATTAATACATCCCAAGATTGTTTTTGTAAGCGAACTAAGTGCGATTCAATAAACGGGTTACTATAATTTAAGTTTATTTGTTTTATCGAAATCGCATTTTTGGTTTGCTCACTTGGTAACGAATGCAATGGTAATAATGAACTCAAACTTATCAAGCATATAATTGATAGCGACCCACCTAAATATGTTGCTTTTATAATTAAAAGCAACATGGCAAAGCATAAGGCAATAACTAGTAATGGCATACGCAATGATACTAAAAGATCAGCGTAATAATATTGCGAAGGATTATAGGCAATCGCAATTAGCATAAACGCAGCTGCTGCGACAAAAAATTTTACTAGCCTCTTTTTTTGCAAAAGATCGCCATTGTTATCATTAAGAAACTTCAACATAAATCACTACCCTAACTAGTATAAAGAATATACCTAGGTGTATTCTTTAGCTTGATCACTTTACCGTTACTGCTTACCTTTGACTTTTACTACCTTATTTCAAACATCTGATGTTCTACTTGTGTATCAAACTGCCATGCGAATGAAAGGGGTTGAGTGCTGGTATCGTAAAACCAAATTTCTGCAATCAGCTCGATATCTTGTCTACTCATTGCAAGCGTAGTTTTTATAGATCCTTGCGATAAAGGAGCTCTAACTAAGCAGTTTCCATAATCAGCACGTAGGCTATTGGCCTTTTTTTGGCAAATATTTAAGTAAGCTCTTACGTCACCTATAGAGAGATCTACATCAATCTTTAGTTTAAATTTCGTTGATAAATCAAAACGATCATCTATCACTAAACTGGCCATTCCGGCTGAGTCGATGGTGATAGGAACGACACTCGATGGTAGTGATTCAACAGCTGCAGGTACTGCCGCAGTACTTTCGCTTTCACCACCACCACACGCAACTAAAAATGATGATAAGCATAAAATAACGGTTAATTTTTTCATTACTGTTCTCCTCTAACTGCCACATTATTGCTGTTGTAGTGATTGAACCATTGTGGATTTTGCTTTCCTGACGACTGAGCAAAATTAGCAAAGCTATCGTAGGCATCGGTTATATCTACACCTTCAAGTGGATGTAACCATTGCACTCCTACTTCAATCGCCCATGGTAGGCCGTTTTCAGTTAAGAAAAACAAACCACTTTCTTGCTGGCTCACATCATCTGCACCACTGAGATCAAACAAAGTCGCGTCAAATACTTCTGTGGGCGCTTGATTTTTCATGTGTACTTCCCAGCTGCGCGCATTTTTACCAACTAAAAAATCGCCATGATAAAAGCCCTCTGTAGCAAAAATAAAAGGGTCTAATAATGTTCCGGGGGATAATATTTTCGCTTTAGGGACTTTTAATGGGATAGTCATACTAAAAGTTACTTTGCTGTTGACGTCGCAATTACTTTCCGTTCTAAAATACTCGCACCCTGATTGCTTATTCACATGCAGCCAAGTGTCTTGCATAAAAATTAAAATAGCCTGCTCTGTGTTTGCTTCCAAAAATGAGCCTGTTTGTAGTTCGCCATTAATCACAAACCGAATGTTATCGGCATCGACTTCTCTACTTAAAATTGAGTAAGTTGTATTATTTACCGTCTCTTTAAGGCTTACCGCAAAGCCATTATGATAGGTTGCTCCTACACCAATTAACTGGCCATCAATTTTATAACCAACAACATTAGTGCCCTCAATGAGCTGAGTAGTACGGTAATTTACGACCACATCATTAAAATCATAATCACCTGCAAACGGCCATTTATCTTCATAAGCAAGTGTCACCCAATCGTTTTCTCCTGGGTATACAGCACTAGCAAATGTTGTTATTTCATAATCTTCCACCTCACCACCTAAAACACCGCCAGTGGCAGTAATAAGCGAAGCCTCCGAGCCATCAGTTACCCTAAAACGAGCCCATGTCTGCCCAGCTTTAACATTACTAGGTACATTAATTAAAATACTGTTATCGCCTTGATTAAGTTGATATTTAGTTATTATGCGCTCACTTTCACTAAAGCCGCCATTTTGATCCCAATCAAACCATGCATATAAAAAGCTACTCGCAGAGGCGTTTACAATAATTTGGCTATCTTGACCCGCCGATATTGCCGTCACAAAGCTCACCCCATCATCTGATGCATCAACTGGGTTGTTGATTAAGTCGGCATCAGTATTGATATTTTCACCATCGACTGTATCGCCTAAATAAATCAGGTTACTGCCAGTGCTGTTAGGATCGAATAAATGCCTGGCTCCGCTTTGCTCTAAACTGGTGTTATAAGGTAGAGGAGCATCACCAAAATCAATCGAACTATCTGTTACCTCAACTTCGGCAATAGCACAACGAGCCCCATCGTTCTGACTTGACTTAGGGCCCGATGTAAACACATTCGCAACAGGCGTATAACCAACAACAGGACTAATACTTAAATCAACTTTGTGAATTTTTCCGCTTTTATTATTACTAAAATAAAACTGACCATTGATATCAAAATAGGCAGCACCAAATGCGCCCGTATCATCACCAATATCAACTTGAGTAATAAACTTGGTAGTATTTTCTGCAACGTTAATTTCATGCAAATCACCATTTGATTCAACTGCGTATAACAGGTTACTTTGCGGATGAAATGCAAAATCAAATATACCTAAGTTCCATGTGTCGGTTGCAGGTAGTAGCCGAGCAGTTATGGGGGCATCTAGATCACCCTCTAGATTGATTTCATATAAACCAAAATTGGGAGTATATACATAATACATCGCACTTTGATTTGCTTGCTCACCAGTCACTTGAATATCACCTACATAAAAATTAGTATCGGGTAGGCCAGTAACATTTAACCGCTTCATTTCGTAGTTGCTACCAATTTGCACCACGCTTTTAGGCGATTGTCGGCTAAAACCGTATAAGTATTGGTCTTTGTAATTAAAACCGACGGCATTCACACTTTCATTATTTGCCTCGCTAGCAAACGTCAAAGCCGATGATAAAATCGTAGGTTTAGCCGATACTAAATCTATACCGTAAAGCTGTGCCTTTGCATCCTGCATCAAAAATGCCTGACTAGGGCAATTATCGAATGGCAGGCTAAATACAGCACAAGGAAGTGAAACTAAACACGCTATGGCTAAATGGGTTAATCTCATTAGTAAGCCCTCAATCATTAAGTAACTGTACCAATGCAGGCATCATTCCAAAAAATAAAACATTGAAATAAAACAAAATAAAATAAAGTTGAAGATGAAAGATGCAACTTGCAACGACCATTTTTGCATTATGCAACTAAGTACAAATAATCGTTAAAATGCGGGAGTTTTTTAAACAGTCATCATTGCCGTAACAAAAATACGGTTATTAATACGTTAAAATTTAATCACCTCACTAGGATACTTTCGGCAGTTGAGTAAACTTCACTAAATAAAGTACAATACCAAAATTAAGGCGGAGCTTATTAGCAGCTCTAGTCGGTTTATTTTAGGTAAAAACCCATGGCACACTCTCGCGGAAACTTATTTATTTTATCGGCACCATCTGGTGCGGGTAAATCCAGCTTAATCAATGCATTGTTAACTAAGTATAATGATATGAAAGTATCTGTATCGCATACTACTCGCTCGCCTCGTCCGGGCGAAGCAAATGGCGTGCATTACCACTTTGTAAATGTTGATGAATTCAAATCATTAATTGAAAAGAATGATTTTTTTGAATGGGCGCAAGTGTTCGATAATTACTACGGTACATCAAAGCAAGCAATTGAAGAGCAGCTTGCAGCAGGTATTGATGTATTTTTAGATATTGATTGGCAAGGTGCACGTCAAGTTCGTGATCTGGTCGCTGATGTTGAAACCATTTTTATCCTACCACCGTCAAAAGTTGAGCTTGAAGCGCGCTTAAATAATCGCGGCCAAGATTCACAAGAAATCATTGCTGGTCGCATGGCAAAAGCACAATCTGAAACGTCTCATTACAATGAATATGACTATGTCGTGGTTAACGATGATTTTGCAACTGCGCTGAAGGAAATTGAGACGATCGTATTGGCAAAACGCTTATCGCTACAAAGCCAAGCTATTCGCCATCAAGATTTACTCGTAGACTTACTGCGTTAAATCCTAATTTGGGTTCAGTAAGTATTTTATTTGTTTAAATTAACCACAAGCTATTGGCGAATCTGACTCGGTGCAGTAAACTACGTCTTTGCTTAAAAATTTATTTGGAGTGCTAAGATGGCTCGCGTAACTGTTGAAGATGCAGTAGATGCAATTGGTAATCGTTTTGATTTAATTTTAGTTGCGGCCCGTCGTGCCCGTCAAATCGCGGTCGGTGGTAAAAAGCCACTGGTTGATCCTGAAAACGATAAACCAACGGTTGTTGCTTTACGTGAAATTGAACTTGGTTTAGTAGATAGCTCATCAATGGATCTTATTGATCGTGAAGAGCAACAACATCAAGAGGCGGCTGAAATGGCTGCAGTTGCAGCTATTGTAGGCGGCAACCAATAATCTGACTTCCTTGTCTGATTTAGCCAACGGTATAGTATTTCTATTCTAGCCGTTGGCAATCCCTTCTTTTCATCGTATATTCTTAACATACCGTTACCTATTTGCTTCACGAGAACATTGGAGTGTGAATGTATCTTTTTGAAGGTCTAAAAAAGAAAATATCAGAATACTTACCTGCTGCTGATGTAGAGCTGGTACAAAAAGCCTATGTGGTAGCCCGAGAGGCCCATGAGGGTCAAACTCGCTCAAGTGGCGAACCTTACATTACTCACCCTGTTGAAGTAAGCCAAATTCTGGCTGGTATGCATTTAGATCACGAAACGTTAATGGCTGCATTAATGCATGATGTGATTGAAGACACCGACTTTAGCCAACAAGATTTAGCCGAAATTTTTGGCGAGACAGTCGCCGAATTAGTTGAGGGCGTAAGCAAGCTTGATAAGCTCAGCTTTAAAGATAAAAAAGAATTCCAAGCTGAAAACTATCGAAAAATGATTATGGCAATGACACAAGATATTCGTGTTATTTTAATCAAACTTGCTGATCGTACTCATAATATGCGCACTCTTGGAGCATTACGTCCTGACAAACGTCGACGTATTGCCCGCGAAACGTTAGAGATTTATGCGCCGATTGCTAATCGTTTAGGTATTCACGATATTAAAAATGAGTTAGAGGATTTAGGTTTTCAAGCCCTCTACCCGATGCGTCATCGCGCTTTAAAGTCAGAAGTTGCCAAAGCGCGCGGCAATCGCAAAGAAGTCATTTCAAATATCCAAACCGAGATAACAGCACGCCTTGAAGAAGCTGGTATTACAGCCACTGTTTCTGGGCGCGAAAAACACTTATATAGTATTTATAAAAAAATGCTTAATAAAGAGTTACTGTTTAATGAAGTCATGGATATCTACGCATTTAGAATTGCAGTTGATTCAATGGATATCTGCTATCGGGTACTTGGTGTTGCCCATAATTTATATAAGCCAATTGAAACTCGCTTTAAAGATTATATAGCAGTACCTAAAACTAATGGTTATCAATCGTTGCATACCTCATTAGTTGGTCCACATGGGATCCCTGTTGAGATCCAGATCCGTACTCACGATATGGATCACATGGCAGATAAAGGAGTTGCTGCTCATTGGATGTATAAAAAATCCGGTGATAGCGCAGGCCACACTGCACAACAACGTGCACGTCAGTGGATGCAAAGTTTATTGGAATTACAACAAAGCGCAGGCTCATCATTTGAATTTGTTGAAAACGTTAAAACAGAGCTATTCCCAGAAGAAATTTACGTGTTCACTCCTGATGGTCGCATAGTCGAGTTACCTATGGGTGCAACCGCCGTTGATTTTGCATACGCGGTCCATACCGATGTTGGTAATACCTGTGTGGGTGCACGCGTTAACCGTAAACCTCATCCGTTAAGTAAAGCATTAGATACGGGTCAAACAGTTGAAGTGATTACCAGCTCAGGTGCGCACCCTAACGCAACGTGGTTAAACTTTATTGTTACCGGTAAAGCACGTTTAGGAATTCGCAATTACCTGAGGAGCCAACATCATGAAGAAGCTTTATTACTTGGCCGTCGCTTACTCGACTCAGCTTTAGGTGAAACGAAGTTCGATGATCTGCCTGACGAAAATATTAGTCGCGTATTAGCAGAACATGAACTCAATACTGTATTAGAGCTATTAGTTGAAATTGGCTGCGGTAATTTAATGAGCATGCTGATCGCACGCCGCTTACTGCAAAATGACAATGATGATTTAGGCGATATGACTAAAAATGCTAAAGCGACCATTATTGGCACTGAAGGCATGCTAGTTAATTATTCTAAATGTTGTCGACCAGTGCCTGGGGATGCTATCACCGCACATATAAGCCAAGGTAAAGGCATCACGGTTCACCGCCAAGAATGTAAAAATATTCGCGGCTGGGAAACTGAACGCTCCAAGTACTTGGTTGTTAAATGGGATGATAATCCAGAAAAAGAATATATTGCAGCACTGCGTGTGGAAATCATAAACCACCAAGGCGCACTCGCAAAACTAACCAATGTAATTGCTACAACCCAAGCAAACATAGTGGAAATTGCCACAGATGAAAAAGAAAGTAATTTATACGTGATAGATTTAGGGATCACCGTGAAAAATCGTGTCCATGTTGCAAATATCATGCGCCGCATTCGCGTAATGCCTGATGTGCAAAAAGTCTATCGTAAAAAATAACATAGGAAAATCATGAATAAAGCATTTATTTCTACGGATCTAGCACCTGCTGCCATCGGCACTTATAGCCAAGCAGTAAAAGTTGGTACAGCAGTTTACTTATCGGGTCAAATTCCATTAGTTCCCGCAACGATGGAAGTGATCTCTGAAGATTTCGCAGAACAAACACATCAAGTATTTAAAAATATTAGTGCGGTATGTGAAGAAGCCGGTGGCAACATCCAAGACTTGGTAAAAGTTAATATCTATTTAACTGATCTATCTAACTTTGCGACGGTAAATGAAGTAATGAGCCAATACTTCAAAGCACCTTATCCTGCCCGAGCAGCAATTGGCGTGCGCGCATTACCAAAAAACGTGCAAGTTGAAATTGACGGTATTATGGAATTGCCTTCAACAAATTAAGCTTACAGCAATACACCTAAGTATTTATGCTTAGGTGTATTAACTCATCAGTCCCCTTTTCCTCGATTTTCTTGACAGTTATTCAAATCTCTAGCACTCTATCCTTATATAATTATAAAAACCTTTAACTTAAGTGTTGTAAAAGGATGATCCGTGTTTAAGCTTGCTCATAACGGTAATGTACTACTCGATGTTATAGAACATTCGCCGCCTAGTGCCGCTTTTGTTATTGAGGCTCTAGAAAAATCAACATTCTGTGAATGTCGCATAGACTATGATGCTATCAATGCTTTTTTTAAAGAGCCTAGTAGCGAACGTAGTTTAGTGGTTGCCAGTAAGCATGACGCCACACTAACTGTTACACTCAGTGATGATAAAATGTTAGCAACAGGCGAACTCACACTCGCACAAGGTGGCAAAGTTTTAGCCCTTGATCAAGCGAAACAGCAGCTGATCAAAGCTGGGGTTGCTCGGGGCTACAAACAAGCATTTTTAGAGCAGCTGCTACAAAAACAATTTGAATTACCCGCTGGCACTACCGTTAAAGGTATCCTCGCTAAAGGTCGCTTACCAGAAGACGGCAAATCATCAAAATTACTCCCTCAAGTATTAACTTTAAAAGAGCGTTTGCATACCCCGAAACTGCGCGAAGATGGCACTGTCGATATGCGCGACTTTGGCAAGTTAGCAAGTGTTGAACCCGGTACATTGTTAGTTCGACAGCAACCCGCAACCCCTGGTAAAGAAGGTTTTACCGTAAAAGGCGATGTACTTCCGGCAAAAGCAGGAGAAAGTAGCCCGCTAGTTGCTGGTGAGGGCAGTGAAATATCAAAAACTAATCCTCTTGAATTAATCTCAAGTATTGCGGGCGTACCAGTCGAAATACAAAATGGCATGCGCGTTGATGATATTTTTACGATTGGCGATGTCACAGTTAAAAGCGGCCATATAAACTTTGATGGCAGCATTATTGTCACTCATAATATAGAGCCAGGCATGAAAGTAACCGCGAAAGGCGATATAACTGTGATGGGGACGGTTGAATCCGGAGAACTGACAGCGCAAGGTAATATCACCATTAAACAAGGTGTGATTGGCCACCAGCTAGATGATAAAACACTTTCGTGCAAAATTATTTGTAACGGTGATATTCATTTATCTCACGCCCAATATAGCTACCTTGAAGGTAATAATATTTTTATTGAGCGCCAAGCTAGCCACTGCGCAATGAAAGCGACTAAGCTTTTACAGATAGGCCAAGCAGACAATCCACAAGGGAAGTTATTTGGTGGAGAGATCCTGGATGCCGGAATGATTATCGCTGGTGAAATTGGTAATGAATCTGGCGCTAAAATGCTCATAAACATGGTTGCCTCAGGAAAGTCTGTTACTACTGAAACCGATGAATGCCTTAAAGAATTAGCTAAAACCGATGAGCAATTAGACACCCTGCAAGCAACGCTAGAAAAGGCCGATTTAGTAAAAGATTTAGATAAGAAAAAACTATTGCTCGCTAAAATTGGAGCTACTCAGCAACATTATTGCCAACAAGCAGAGCAGCTAGAAAAACGCCTAACAACGCTAGAACAAAGTCTATATGAACTACTTGATAATGCTAATTTAGCGGTCAATAAAAAATTGCATTCTGGGGTAGAAATCCACATTTTCGATAAAGTATTAAGAACAAATCGCAGCTATCCTCCTTGTAACGTAAAACTGCAAGAAGGAAAAATAGAGATTGAATTTAAAACCAGTTGATCGCAAGCAGATAGAGACTAACAGCAGATAGTCTCTATTGTCTCGTCTACGTTATAAAATACCAGCCACTTGTTGTTTTAACTCCTCCGGCCATACACTTACTTGTACTTGACCGATGTGAGGTTTTTGTAATAACAACATCGCCAATCGAGATTGACCAATGCCACCACCTATTGTCTGTGGTAATTGTTTAGCTAGTAGTTGCTTATGCCAATCAAATTCTAAACGAGCTTGGTCACCGGTAATTGCAAGCTGTGCAACTAATGCTTCTGGTGATACGCGAATACCCATTGATGAAATTTCAAAAGCATCTTCAAGCACAGGGTTCCACAGTAAAATATCACCATTTAAGCCACTGTATTGCTCGCAGGTCTGAGTCGACCAATCATCGTAGTCAGGTGCGCGTACATCATGAATCTTACCATCGGCTAATGCCCCACCAATGCCTATCAAAAACACCGCACCATATTCTTGTGTAATCGCTTTTTCGCGCTGCTTGGCGGTAAAATCAGGGTACATTTGACGTAACTGTTCACTGTGTACAAAAGTAATATCAGCGGGTAAAAATGGTGATATACCAAATTCATCAGCAACAAATTGCTCGGTTGCTTTTAAGCCTTTATACAAGGCTTGTACTGTTTCTTTTAACTTATCAAGAGAGCGCTCAGAACTGGCACAAATTACTTTCTCCCAATCCCACTGATCAACATAAACAGAATGGATGGGGCTTAATGACTCTTCATCCGGGCGCAACGCTTTCATATGTGTGTATAAACCTTCACCAATTGCAAAGCCGTGCTCAGCTAGTGTTTTTCGCTTCCATTTTGCCAAAGAGTGAACCACTTCAAATTGACTCGCTGGAATAGTTTTAACTTTTACCGCAACCGCATTTTCAGTGCCACTTAGGTTATCTTGGATACCATCGCCTACTTTAGCCAAAATAGGCGCTTGTACTTCAATTAACCCTAGCTGTTGTTCTAGCTGGTGTGAAAAATACTGTTTAACTTTACTAATTTGCAGCTGTTGCTGGACAAAGTGTGAACTCATAATAATTGGCCTCATTCCCAGTTATTGTTACTTGCATAAATGCATGATTGCACTACGAGCAACCATGTCGTTAAAGCAATCCTCAATCATTTTGCACTTTAATTCAATAACCAATAACAAAAACACCTTTACCATATTAATTTGATTAATTTAGTGGTATAAAAAATGATGATTCAATAATTTAAAGATGATATTTATATGGAAAATTATCAAATCGATAATCTTGATAAACAGATCCTCCACGCATTAATGGATAATGCCCGCACAGCCTATGCAGAATTAGCCAAACGGTTCGCCGTTAGCGCAGGTACAATTCATGTACGGATTGAAAAAATGAAACAAGCCGGGATCATTACAGGCACCCAAGTTAGCGTCAATGCGAAGCAGTTAGGCTACGATGTATGTTGTTTTATTGGCATCAACCTCAATAATGCTCGAGACTACCCACAAACCTTATTGCATCTAAAGGAACTTGAAGAAGTCGTTGAGGCTTATTACACAACCGGTAACTACAGTATTTTTATTAAGGTAATGACCCGTTCAATTGATCATTTACAAGATGTATTGATCAATAAGATTCAAGCTATCGAAGCTATTCAGTCAACCGAAACGCTAATATCACTGCAAAACCCAATTAGCCGCTCAGTAATGCCTTAAGACGGTAATTCCCGTATAATAGCGGCAATTTTATGAGTTCAGACAAGGCTAAAAATGGAAAACACCCGCTATCATCGCATTAAACACGTACTAGATCGTCGTCAAACCGATTTAACCGTGTGCTTAGAAGATGTGCACAAACACCATAACTTGTCTGCAATTGTTCGCAGCGCTGATGCTGTGGGTTGCCATAATGTTCATGCAGTATGGCCACAAAACCAAAAATGGCTCACCAATAATACCTCTGGGGGCAGTAAAAATTGGATCGCAACTCACTTACATAAAGATATCGACAGCGCTGTGGCTATGATGCGACTGCATAATCCGCAAGTACAAATACTCGCTACTAACTTATGCCCTGATGCTGTTGACTACCGTGAGATTGATTATACTCTGCCAACAGCCATTATTGTCGGCCAAGAAAAAACCGGGATCTCTCCACAAGCACTTGCCCACGCAGATAAAAACATTATTATTCCAATGCAAGGTATGGCGCAGTCTCTGAATGTGTCTGTGGCCGCTGCACTGATATTATTTGAGGCACAAAACCAACGCCTGCAAGCCGGCTTATATGAGCGCACTATGCTGGATGAGAGCATAAAACATAAGATGTTATTTGAAGGTTGCCATCCAATCATTGCACAAAAATGCAAAGAAAAATCGCAACCCTATCCAGCCCTCGATGAAAATGGTGAAATCATCGCTGATGATGAGTTTTGGCACAAATTAAAACATGCTTGATGACAGGCCTGTTCGCACGTAAACTAAAAAGTATCTAAAAATGAAAGATTTGAGCGTATTGTGTCAAAGCCAACTTTAAGCCGCTACCCAATCACTGACCTCAAAGGCGTTG
>NZ_JACJDS010000036.1:0-52278 GCF_014163635.1 Pseudoalteromonas sp. SR44-8 | reverse complement strand
GCTATCAGCTATCAGCTATCAGCTATCAGCTATCTTATCTGAACTTGACAAAGAACATAATAAAACCTGCAATCTTGATCAGAATTACAGGCTTATAATTAAACTTCTAGTCAGCTTTAATATATTAGCCTTGTGGGCCAAAGCGTTCTTTTAAGTAGGTATCTAAAAAGTTTAGATACGCGTTGGAGGCACTGATACGGTTTTCTTTTTTGCTAAAACCATGACCTTCATCGTCAAATAATACATATTCGACCGGTACGCCATTGGCTTTCACTGCGGCAACTAACTCATCACTTTCTATCTGTAATACGCGCGGATCGTTGGCGCCTTGAATAACCATTAATGGTTTGGTGATATTCTTAGCATGGAATAGCGGTGAGATTGCACGATGACGCTCGCCGTCCGTTGCAGGGTCGCCCATTTCATCGTACAACGCTTTTTTAAAGCTTTCCCACCACGGTGGAATTGAGTTGAGCGTTCTTACCCAGTTGGTGACACCAAAAATATTAATGCCCACTTTGAATTCTTCAGGCTCAAAAGCAAGCGCTGCTGCGGTCATGAAGCCACCGTAGCTGCCACCTATGATACCGATTTTTTCTGCATCGACCCAATCTAAACTTTGTAAGTGTTTTTTACCGTAAACAATGTCTTGTAAGTCGTCGGTGCCGTGTTTTTTATCATCTAAATGAAAAAAGGTTTTACCATAGCCTGAACTGCCACGGTTATTAACCGCAAAAATAGCATAGCCATGATTGACTAAATGTTGTTGCATTGCACTGTAACCAGTGCGGCTTTGGCCACCTGGGCCACCGTGCACCCAAATTAGCGCTGGCACTTTATTATTGCTACTGGCTTGCTTGGGTTTATAAAGTACGCCGGGTATCTCTAAACCGTCAAAGCTTTTAAAGCGCACTATGGTACTTTCAACTAAATCATTTTGATCTATCTCTTTGCTTAAAGTATTACTTAATTGCTGTGCCTTATCACTACCCACTTGCCAGACAAACAGGTTACTTGGCGAGGTATCTGAATTTAAGTAAAACGCCATGCTTTTTTCATCTGCAGAAAAGTTAACACCACGTAAGTTACCTGCGGGTAACTGAGGCATCGCAATCTCTTTGTCTGACTGGGTATCAATCACCGTGACTTTAGTGCTGGCATCGGCATTGACACCGCTGACTTGATAACGCCCTGATTTAGAAAAATAAATGAAGCTGACATCCCAATTATCTTTTAATACAGGGCTATGCTCCTCTGAGGCCAACTCATAACGCCACACTTGTGAAAACTCGCCTTTAGCATCCGTTGAGTAGTATAAGTATTTACTATCAACAGAGAAGGTTTCAGGCGTGTATTGAGCTGGTGTATTGTGTTTTGAAATTAGCTGTGGTTTGAGGGTCTTTTTATAGGTATCGAGAATAAATGTGTCGCTGTCTTTATTGGTGTTATTTTTAGATAGTGCGATATAGCGGCCATCGGGGCTGATTGCTCCGACATCTAAACCAAGCGTATTTTGATAAACAGGGGTGATTTTATAGGTTTTACTATCAACGCGGTATAAGTCCATAAATTTAGCATCGCGCTGGTTACTAGTAATAAAAAACTCGCTGCTATCTTCTGTAAATCCTGCAAAGCTTGCGCGGGTTTCATCGCCGGGGGTTAAATCTGTTATTGACCCGTCAAGTTCACGGACGTAGACGTGAAAGCGCTCATTGCCGCCAGAATCTTTGCTAAAGAGGACCCTTTCATCATTTGGGAAGTAACGGACAGGGTAGGTGCTATCCTGAAAATTGGTTAAGCGGGTTTTGTTGCCTGTTTTTGCATCTACTTCATACAAGCTGTAAATACCACTTTCATCAGAGCTTACCAGTACTTTATCGCCATTGGGTGAAAAGCTACTTCCCATAATTGCGGTCGTATCAAAGAAGGTTTTAGCATTATAGGTGCTAACTTGCTGAGTTTGCTGCGACTGTACTGTGGTGACGGCTGTTGTTGAGGTTGATTGGCTACAACCGCTCAAGGCAATACTGATTGCACAGGCGAGTGCGGCAAATTGCAATTTTTTGTTCATAGTACATTCCTTGGTTTATTGTTATCTAATCATATTTTTACCGGTTTTAGTGTTGCCCTAACCCTATTTTAACGCAAGTTTTTAGCTGATTTTAACTGCAACAAAGTGTTACAAAGCCTGTATCGTTAAAAATACAGCCTACGTTATAATACTCACTCATATAAAAGGCTCTCTCATATAAAAGGAAAGTGATGATTGAAGTTAGTGGTTTACACAAGCAATTTGCCCAAAACATCCTATATAAAGATTATCGCATCAGCTTTACAGCACCGAGAGTATGTATTGAAGCACCGAACGGTCAAGGTAAAACCACGCTGCTAATGATGCTTGCTGGACTTGAGCAACCACAAAGTGGACAGATATTATTTGCAGGCAAGGTGTTGTCTGAGCCTTATAAACAGGTAGCAATTGCCAGTGATCGCATCGCGCTGCCTGAGTTTTTAACCGCGAAACAAATTATCAATTTAACGGTTAGCAGTTTAGGCTGCGATTGGCCGACAGCGCTTATCAGCGGCTTTAATTTTTCAGATTTTTTAGCGACTCGTTTTGATGCGTTGTCATCGGGTAATCAAAAAAAGTGCCAATTAATTTTAGCGTTAATGCGCGGTGCGCCGTATTTGTTACTAGATGAGCCCAGTGCGGCACTTGATCAAGCCAGCATTATATATTTACTTGGTTTACTAGATAATTATTTAGCAGATAAAGCGCATGGGCAAATCATTATCACTTGCCATGAGCCGGCGCCGTTTATCGAGCATGGCTTTGAGTGTGTCCCCTTATGAGCAAGCTAGGTATTAAGCTTGAGATTGCACAATATCGCTCATTTATGCAGTATCGTTATCAGGCCTATAAAATTGAGCTGGCACAACTACTACAGCAACTTAAAAACTTCGGCTTATTATTTTTAGTGGTACTTGGCTCAGCCATGCTTGGAATGATTTTGCTGTTATTTTTAGGTCTGGGCAAAATCATCGACAGCATAGATGCGCCGCAATATGGCGCTCAAATGGCGTGGCTGTATCTATTACTGCAAAGCGTGATGCTCAGTGCAATGAAATCAGCCATTCAAAATAGTCAGCAGCGGCTCTTTCAACGCACTATTGTAAGGTCAAACTGGCTTAAGTTAATGGATATAAAACTATTGCTTTTAAGCAATGGCTGGTTGCTAGCAAGTGCTGTAATTGCGCTGGATTTAAACTATTCACAGTGGCTACGAGCACCCCATTTTGTGCTGTTTATGTTACTGCAGTTTAGCCTCGGTGTACTGTGTTTGTACAAGCCAAGAGCATTAATATATGGCTTAGTATTTACTGCTATTTTAGTCTTGCTACCGATTAATATAGCGCCGTTAGCCTATCACTGTGGCTTTATTATATTATTTGCGCTGAGCATGTTGTTGCCAGCATTTTCGCTGAGCGACCAGTTACCGATCAATGCATTATCTACTTTTTGGCTGAGCTTTTTTATGCAACATAGCAGGGTACTAGTATGGCGAGTGGCTTTATTGTTGTGTGTATTTATGGCAATCACTACTTTGCTCAATGAGCGTGCTGATTTAGAGGCTATATTTAACGTGATAGCGGCCGCTTTTATGGTGTTGTTTACCAGCTCACTGCAATTTGATTGTGGTAAGTTACATGATAAGTATCAGTTGTTTTTTCAAGCAAATTATCAACAGCGGGTGTTTTTTATCAGCCAATTTATGCCAAGTTGCTTGTTCTTTTTGATAACACTGAGCAGCTATCTGCTGTTTGTTGAACAAATAGAATGGTTATTACTGAGCCTGAGTGTTGGCTGGTGTATATTACAATTATATATAGCACAAAAAAAACCAGCGCATTTTGCGCTGGTTTGGATGATTACAACAGGCGGGCTGTTGGCTGTGTTAACTTAATATGTTAAGCAGCATTCGCCTTTTTTGCCGTGTTATTACGTGCGGCTTTGCCTGCTAATAAATCTGCAGGGTCAAAGTCGTCAACGTTAATAACATCTAAACGTGCTTTTTCAACGCTTGCCAGCTGATCAGCCTCTGCTTGCGTTAAAATACCCGCTTCAAGTCCCATCTGAGCAACTTTATCAAGCTGGAAGAAAGGCAGTTTAACGCCTTTTTCACGACATACCTTATCAAATAAAGGTTCAACAGCTAGCACGTCTTTAAGCGTTTGCTCTTGACGACCAACTAAGTTAAGTGGTTCATTTGTTAAGTATACGTAGCTTGCTAAACGGTTACGTGTTTCGCTAGGTACTTGTAAAATTTGTGCTAATTTATGCTCAAGTTTATCAGTCGGTTTACGAACTGGACGACCGAACGGGAACAACATCAACTTAAGTGCTGCACGAAGCGGAGCTGATGGCATATTGTTAATTAAATCAGCAAGTGCACGTTGACAGTGGTAAAGGTGATCTTGACAGCTCCATTGTACAAGCGGTAAATCTTCTTTTTTACGGCCTTCATCGTTATAACGTTTCAGCGTTGCAGACACTAAATAAAGGTAACTAAGCAAATCACCTAAACGAGCGGAAATACGCTCTTTACGTTTTAGTGAGCCACCAAATACAGCCATGCTAATGTCAGACATCAATGCAAGTGACGCGCTAAAGCGTGACGCAGTACGGTAAAACTCAGCTGTTTCGTCTTTAAATGGTGTAGTTGCAAAACGGGCTCCGGTAAAGCTCATCCACTTAGTACGTACAAGGTTAGACATAGTAAAGCCGATGTGGCCCATTAACGCTTTATCAAATACCGCTAGCGCTTCTTCACGATCTTCGATTGCGCAGGCACCCAATTCAGTCAGTACAAATGGATGGCAGCGAATGGCACCTTGACCGTAAATAATCATATTACGGGTCAAGATATTTGCACCTTCAACAGTGATGGCAATTGGTGCACCTTGATAGCCACGACCTAAATAGTTATTTGGCCCAAGCATAATACCTTTACCGCCGTGAACATCCATTGCATGGTTGGTTGAATCACGCATTTGCTCGGTTAAATGGTATTTAATGATTGCCGAAACAACCGATGGCTTTTCGCCTAAATCAACCGCACCAGTTGACATGCTAACAGCCGCATCTGAGCTGTAAGCATAACCTGCTAGTTTTGCTAGTGACTCTTCAACACCTTCCATTTGGCCAATAGGTAAACGGAATTGACGACGAATACGGCTGTATGCACCACTTGCAAGTGCAATTGTTTTAATACCACCCGTTGAGTTTGACGGCAATGTAATAGCACGACCAACCGATAAACATTCAACCAGCATGCGCCAGCCTTGGCCGGCCATTTCTGGTCCACCAATAATGTAATCAAGCGGTACGAAAATGTCTTTACCACGAGTAGGACCATTCTGAAATGGTACATTTAGCGGGAAATGACGACGACCAATTTCAACACCTGGCATGTCTGTAGGAATAAGTGCACAAGTAATACCTGGCTCTTTAACATCGCTTAGTAGACCATCTGGGTCTTGTAGTTTAAATGCCAGACCTAATACTGTTGCAACAGGCGCTAGCGTAATATAACGTTTGTTCCATGTTAGGCTAAGACCAATGACTTCTTCGCCTTCCCACATACCTTTACATACCACACCATAATCTGGAATGGCGCTGGCATCAGAGCCTGCTTCTGGTGAAGTTAAGGCAAAGCATGGGATCTCTTGACCACTAGCAAGGCGAGGTAAGTAATGATCTTTTTGTTCTTTAGTACCATAGTGCTGTAACAATTCGCCCGGACCTAATGAATTAGGAACGCCTACAATTGATGAAAGCAGGGTAGATTTACTGGTTAACTTTTGCAGTACACACGATTGTGCAAAGGCAGAAAATTGCAGGCCGCCATATTCTTTTTTAATGATCATGGCAAAGAATTTATTATCTTTTAGGTATTGCCAAACATCTTGTGGTAAATCGGTTAACTCATGAGTTGCTTCCCAGTCGTCCAACATACTACATACCACCTCAACTGGACCATCGATAAAGGCTTGCTCTTCGATTGTCAATTTAGGCATTGGGTATTGGTGTAATTTGTTCCAATCAGGACGGCCGCAAAAAAGATCGGCTTCCCACCATGTTGTACCCGCATCAATGGCTGATTTTTCAGTTTCAGACATAGTTGGAGTAACTTTTTTAAACATGGCAAAAATAGGTTTAATAATATATTGCTGACGAATGCCAGTAACAGACAATGGCACTGCAATGATCAAGAAGATCAACCAGCTAATTGCGCCAAATGCACCTGCAAAGGTACCAATGACAAGTGTTGCGATGGAAACGCCAAGGGCAGTATTCCAGCTCGCTCTGTGGTAACTCGCGATGCTGAGCAGCACGATTAAACCAAGTGTAAATATGAGTGTCATGTATTCAATCCTTAATAGAGGTCAGACCACCTTTAGTTAGAGTAGCGCTAGAGTGAATAATTATCAAGTAGCTTAGTAAAAATATCAGTGACTGTTATTTTGTAATCTGTGCACATCAGCATACGGATAAATGTGTGATTCGTCAGTATGATTTATTTGAGAAAAAATTAAGCTGTTTTCTTGCTTGCCTTGCCCTTGCTTATGTTTAACAATGCCGCTAAGGCCTAAGTTACGGGTTTACGCTTTTTAAAAAGCAGTATTTTAAAAGTATAAAAATTTTTGAAAGGTTAATTTATTTTATGTGTGAGTTGCTTGGCATGTCGGCGAATGTGCCTACAGATATTTGTTTTAGTTTTTCAGGGCTGTTAGAGCGCGGTGGTAACACAGGTCCGCATAAAGATGGCTGGGGCATTACTTTTTATGAAGGGAAGGGGTGTCGTACTTTTAAAGATCCTGAGCCTAGCTGTCAGTCTGAAATTGCCAAGTTAGTAAAGGCCTATCCCATTAAAAGTGTCTCGGTGATTAGCCATATTCGCCAAGGTAATCGTGGCCGTGTCTGTCTTGAAAATACGCATCCTTTTACCCGTGAGTTGTGGGGCAGGGAGCTGACCTACGCGCATAATGGTCAGCTTTCGAATTATCATGATTTAAAACCTGAATATTATCGGCCAGTGGGTAATACCGACAGTGAACTGGCGTTTTGTTGGTTACTCGATCAAATTCGTGAAAAATACCCTAAACGTCCAGCTAATATGGCGTCAGTGTTTCGTTATGCGGCAAAGCTTGCACACACTTTACGTGAAAAAGGTGTGTTTAATATGTTGCTGACTGATGGTGTGTATGTGTTAGCGTATTGTACTAATAATTTGCATTGGATCACCCGCCGTGCGCCGTTCGGTAAGGCTACGTTAATTGATGCAGATATGGTGGTAGATTTTCAACAAGAAACTACGCCAAATGATGTCGTAACGGTGATCGCTACTCGGCCACTGACCAACGATGAGCGTTGGCAAAAAATGGAACCTGGTGAATTTGCGTTATTTAAAATGGGTGAGTTAATTTAGCCGTCAGTTTTAACGTTTGAACTTAATTAATGTGGTTATAAGCTGAAAAGCCCAAGTTATGATCGTCACACTTGAGCCTTTCGTCTTGCATCTTGAAAGCAATTTATTCTGGTGTTATTTCGTTTTTAACTTCTTCAGGTAATGCAACTGGGCTGGTTACCGTGAACGAGTTAAGTTGCACTTCAAATTGTTCTACGCCTTTTTCGCCTTTCCACATCCTGACTAGCATGTAATCCATTTCTGGGGCGAACCATGCAAGCGCTTGGCGTTTATCATTATCATATAAGCGTTTTACTTTGATCGCTTCGATATTACCGATTGGTAGGGAAATAGTCTCTTTACCAACGACCTCAAAGTTATACTCACGGCAGTTGCCTTTTTTATCAACTAACGGATACGAAAAGCTGGTTTTACCCATTTTTAATTCTTCGCGCACTTGTACTTGGTATGAAATTGAGTCTTGAAATTGCTCAGACCACTCACACTCAATAGGGTATTTACTTTCACTGCTGTTTACGAGTTTTTTAGTGTGGTCAAATTGCAGTGTATATTCTTTATCCGGGCCTGTGCCTGTGCGGATCATGCTATAACTTTCAGGCGTGATTTTTTTGTCGCTGAAAGTAAAATTTGATGTTTCTTTGCGTGAATCTGAGAATATCATCCACTCAATGTCACTGTGGTAGCTAACTTGGTAACTGTTATCTGCTAGTTTTTTTAATGTGCGGACGCCTTGACCATGGTTTTCGCCTTTGCGCAAAATATCATAGTTAGCTTCAAATTGAGTAAGTTCACCAGCAATTAAACTAGTAGGAAGTAATAAAGTGCCCGCACACAATAGCAAGGCACTTAGTTTTTTATTCTGGGTAGTGCGCGCCGTGTGCAGGAAGTTGTTTTTTGTCAAGAACTGCATAATCTGCTTCCATAGTAAGTCGTTGTTCACTGAACCACTTGACCACCAAAGGGTAAATTATATGCTCTTGTGCATGCACGCGTTTTGCTAATGTGTCAGCAGTATCATCTGCCAGCACGGGTACTTTGGCTTGAAGAATGACAGGACCACCGTCTAACTCTTCAGTAACAAAGTGCACACTTACGCCATGAATGTCATCTTTTGCATCAATTGCTCTTTGGTGGGTATTCAGCCCCTGGTACTTAGGCAACAAAGAAGGATGAATGTTCAACATTTTTCCTTTAAATTTTTGCACTAAGTTAGGAGTAAGAATACGCATAAACCCAGCTAATACAACTAGATTTGGTGCAAAAGAATCAATAACGTTCATTAATTGCGCATCGTAGGCTTCGCGCGAGTCAAAATCTTTATGGCTGAGCACTGCTGTTGCAATGCCCGCTTGCTTTGCTCGCTCAAGGCCATAAGCGTCTGCTTTATTACTAATAACAGCCGCTATGTTTGCATTTATCTCGCCGTTATTACAGGCGTCAATGATGGCTTGTAAATTAGAGCCACTACCTGAAATTAAGACTACTAGACGAGCAGGGGCCATTAATCACGGCCGCCTAGGATTTCTACTTGCTCTTCGCCAGCTTTAGCATCATGGATCTCACCAAGGTGCCAAGCATTTTCGCCAAGCTCTTTTAAGATGCTTAAGCTTTGCTCAAGTTTGTCAGCAGGCACAACCAATACCATACCTACACCACAGTTAAATGTGCGGTACATTTCGTGGGTGGTGATGTTACCGTTTTCTTGTAACCAATTGAAAATACCAGGCCACTGCCAGCTATCACCTTTAACAACTGCTTTTGCAGACTCTGGTAATACGCGTGGGATATTTTCCCAAAAGCCGCCGCCAGTAATATGCGAAAGAGCATGAACATCTACCTGCTTGAACAGCTCAAGTAATGGTTTAACGTAAATACGTGTAGGTTCAAGCAGAGTTTCGCCTAATGTTTTACCTTCAAATTCAGCACTTGTATCAGCATTTGATACTTCAAGTACTTTACGAATTAATGAGAAGCCATTTGAATGCGGGCCGCTTGATGCAAGCGCGATCAGTTGATCACCAGCAGCTACTTTTGTGCCATCGATGATATTTGCTTTTTCAACTACGCCAGTACAAAAACCAGCCATGTCGTAATCTTCGCCTTCGTACATACCTGGCATTTCAGCAGTTTCGCCACCAATTAATGCACAGCCAGAGATCTCACAGCCTTTACCAATGCCTGTTACTACGTCTGCGGCAGTATCAACATCAAGTTTGCCTGTTGCATAATAATCTAGGAAAAATAATGGCTCAGCACCTTGAACGATAAGGTCATTTACACACATAGCAACTAAATCGATACCTACAGTATCGTGTTTTTTAAGGTCGATAGCTAAGCGTAACTTAGTACCAACACCATCAGTGCCTGCAACAAGTACTGGTTGCTTATAACCAGCTGGGATTTCGCAAAGTGCGCCAAAGCCACCAATTCCGCCCATAACTTCAGGACGACGGGTTTTTTTAACTACGCCTTTAATACGCTCAACAAGTGCGTTACCGGCATCGATATCTACGCCCGCGTCTTTATAACTTAGAGACTGTTTTTGTTCGCTCACAGGATTTCCTCAAAAAAGTTGCATGGTTTTGCATGTGTATGCTTAGAAACGCGCGTATTTTACAACAATTGCAAGGGCGCGGCTAGTTCAAATATGAGTTTACTATTATTGACAAGGACACTTGTCCGTATAATGACACAATAGATTTAGGTAGCAGGTGCTAGGTAGTTCCTAGCACCTAAAACCTAGTTCCTTTAGTATTAAGCCTTTGCAGTCAAAATTGCACGCAACGGCGCTGGGTAACCTTCAATGGTTTTACTAGTATCGTTTGGATCTAAAAAGTCGATCAGGGACTCGTTTTCCATCCAATCTGATTTACGTTGTTCTTCAAGCGTTGTTATAGCGCAGTCTTTCACTTGCACATCTTTAAAACCAACACGTTCCATCCAGAGTTTTAGCGCTGCCGTGCTCGGAATAAACCACACGTTACGCATCTTCGCATAGCGGTCAGTGGGCACGAGTACTGTGTTTTCATCGCCTTCAATGACTAAGGTTTCAAGCACTAATTCACCACCTGGGCGAAGCTGCGCTTTTAATTGTGCTAAAAAGTCGATAGGGGAACGACGATGATAAAGCACACCCATCGAAAACACCGTATCAAAGGCTTTTAACTCAGGCAGGGCTTCAACACCTAGCGGTAATAAATGCACGTTTTCATCTGGGTTAAAGTGTTTGATGGCTTGAAACTGACATAAAAATAAATCAGACGGATCAATGCCAACCACAAACTCAGCGCCTTCACCGCGCATCCGCCATAAGTGATAGCCAGAGCCACAGCCGATGTCTAAAACCGTGCGGCCTTTTAGCGGCTCAATGTGCGGTAATAAACGGTCCCACTTCCAATCGCTGCGCCATTCAGTATCAATTTCAATACCGTGTAGGCTGAAAGGGCCTTTACGCCATGGCATCATTCGTTTTAATAAGTGTGTAACTTGTTTTTGTTCGCCGTCGGTCATTTCGCCTGGGGCACCAATTTCAACTTTGTCGATAATATTGACGTGTTTGGTCGCCACTTCAGGCAAGTTTTTTAACACTTTCTGCCATTTTGGTAAATCACCGTGACTTGCCTCTAATTGCCAGTGTTTTAATTGGCTAGGTAGCGTTTCCAGCCAGTGACTTAGCGGGCTTTGTGCGATTGCGGCGTAAAATTGGTTAAACCATTGAGACATTGAATTACTCTTTATATTTGTTACTTGATTGCTACCAGTGAGCAAAAATTAAAACATTGATACCACACTTGGGTTTGGCTAAAGCCAATATCGGTAAGTCGAGAAAGGTGAGCATTTAAAGTATCTGGGCGCATTACATTCTCAATGGCGGTACGTTTTTGGCTAATTTCTAATTCAGAATAACCATTGTGGCGTTTAAAATCGTGGTGCAAGTCAATCAGCAAGTTATCGCATTGCTCGTTCTCGCCTTTGATTTTTTCGCTTAACAGCAATACACCACCGGGTTTTAAATTCGCGTATATTTTTTCAAGCACGGCTTGGCGCTGTGCGGGTGGAATAAACTGTAAAGTAAAGTTCATGGCGACCACTGACGCGTTTTCAATATTTAGCTCATTAATATCACCAAGCGCCACTGTAACAGGCACTTCTGAGCGAAAGCCGTGCAAATGTAATTTACAGCGCTCAACCATGGCTTGTGAATTATCAACGGCAATAATATGGCAATTATCAGTGCGGATATTACGGCGCATGCTTAATGTTACTGACCCAAGGGAACAGCCCAAATCATAAAGGTTTGAATTGCTTTGCGCATATTCACCGGCCAATTTACCCATCGTACTAACAATGGTTGCATAACCCGGAACTGAGCGCTGGATCATATCTGGGAAAACTTCTACTACATGTTGGTCAAAGCTAAAGTCTTTAACCGCTTGCTCAGTGGCATAAATGCTGTCTTTTATGTTCACACAAACAGTCTCTTGAAAAATAATAGGGCTATTTTAGCATTTTATGCTGGATAGTCAGTGATAATTTCAGTAGCTTGGCTAGAATAATGAATAACAAGTAGAAAAAGAGAAGTTTATGAGCAAAAGTAAAGTGATCAGCACAGATGATATATTGGCAACCCTTTGCCATTCTGTAACGAGTGTATTGTCGTCGGCAAGTGGTAATAGCATTAGCTACTCAGCAATGGTACAAAAAATAACCCGCACCTGTATGCGTCCTGATATCGGTTGTTTTGTATTATTTGATGGCGGATTTACAGGACTGGTAATTACTAATTTCACCTCGCAAGCGGCGATGGAGATTTATCATGATTACATGCGTAATATGGGGATGCCTGAAGAAGAACTAGCTCATAGCCACTTATCGGACGACGTATCAAATGTACTCGGTGAATTGATGAACCAAATCGTTGGTGATTTTACTTCAAAGGTACGTGAGCAGTTACATACTTCAATTACCCAAAATCAACCGAAGATGATGGCCATCAATAAGCAAGTACAGATTTCGGTCGATACTACGATGGATAGACCGCAAGCACGGCGCGTGACATTTACCACCAGTAAACAAAATATCTTTTATTTAGAATTAGCAATGGATAAAACTGAGTTTATCAAATTACACGATTTTGATATTGCTGAAGCTATTGACCCAGATGACATCATTGAAAACGAAGCAAAGCATAAAGCAGAAAAACAAAAAGCTGCTGATGATGCTGCTAAAGCAAGTGATTTAGATGACGACTTTATGGCAGAACTTGGACTTTAAATAACACCTTGCAAGGACATTAAATCGCAGGTCAAAGCATTTAGTTATTAATACAGTGCATAATATTGGGTTTCGTAATGAAACCCAATATTATTGTGCTCAATTGAATGATAAAAAACGCTATGCTATAAATCTAGCGGATAATCATTTGCTCACGTTCAGGGCCCACAGACACCATACTTACAGGTACTCCCATCAGTACTTCGATGCGTTCTACGTAATGCTGCGCTGCAGCAGGCAGACTGTCGAAGGTACGACAATCGGTAATATCTTCATCCCACGCTGGCATGCTTTCATAGATTGGCGTTAAAGCCGCTGTTTGTGGCCAAATAGGGTTTTCGCTGTGATCGCCTGCATAACCAACGCAGATTTTTAAATCTTTCATGCCAGATAGGCAATCAATTTTGGTTAAAGCGATTTCAGTAGCTGCTTGTAATTCAACACCGTTACGGGTGGCAACTGCATCAAAATAACCCATATCACGTGGGCGGCCAGTCACTGCGCCATATTCGTTCGCGCTTTCACGAAAATTGTCTTGCTCTGCCATGGCGGTAACGAGTGTACCTGTACCAACAGATGAGCTAAATGATTTAGCCACAGCGATAACACGCTCAGGGCGCAAAGCTGGCAGTCCGCTGCCAATTCCTGCATAGGCAGCAGTAACGTTTGATGATGTAGTATACGGGTATTCGCCGTAAACTAAATCGCGGCCTGCGCCTAGCTGCGCTTCAAACAACAAGTTAGCATCTTGCTTTTGCAGTGCTTTTAAAGGCTCTGTTACATTACAAATAAATTCGCGCCAAGGAGCGCTGACAGCTAATAACCACTCAGTCATTTGTTCAGCTGTTTGTGAAAAATCACAGCTTGGGTAAAGGGCTTTTAGCTGTGGCATTTTCCAATCCAGCATAAATTGAATACGCTCTAATAAAACGTCTGGCTGATTTAACCAGCCAACTAAAATGCCTTTTTTCATTACTCGGTCGCCGTATGCAGGTGCAATTCCTTGACGAGTAGAGCCGTAAGCGGCATCGCCTAAGCGCACTTCTTCGAGGGTATCTTCAAGGGCGTGTAATGGTAAGCATAACGTTGCACGATCAGAAATAAATAATTTTACATCAACACCGGCGGCGTTAACTTCGGCTATTTCTTCGCTTAATGCCGCAGGGCTTATCACCATGCCTGGGCCTAGTACTGCAATACAATCAGGATTAAAAATACCGCTTGGTAATTGGTGTAGTTTAAACGTACCAAAGTCATTCACAACGGTATGTCCGGCGTTGTTACCACCTTGAAAGCGAATGCTCGCAGATGCGTTCTCAGCTAGAAAATCGACGATACGGCCTTTGCCTTCATCACCCCAGTTTGCACCTACAACAACAATTGACGGCATAATTTAATCTCCAAATTGATTGAACGAATATGGTATGCGCTCTATTAAAATAAGAGAAATTAATTATAATTATTATCTTGATAAGAATTTCATATCGATTTCACACCATTAAGGTCATAAAGATGCTAGATATTCACTGGTTAAAAACTTTTGTCACATTGGCTGAGTTAAAGCACTTTGGTAAAACAGCCAATGCGCTGCATATGACACAGCCAAATGTTAGCTTGCATATTAAGCAGTTAGAAAAAACGACACGGGTTAAACTGATAGAACGTAATCCCTTTAGTTTGACCCAAGCAGGTTTACGGCTATTAGAGTCTGGACAAAAAACCTTATGGGAATTACAGGTTTGCCAATCTGACTTAAATGCGATTAATGATCTCAGCCAAGGCACACTGACAATTGCCGCCAGTGATATAATTTCTCGTTTATTGTTGATTGAGCCTTTTCAGCTTTTTAAGCGCCAGTTTCCTGGCATTGACTTTACTTTGCTCAATACAACGTCTTCTCAAGCGTCAGCATTGGTTAAAAGTGCTGAAGCTGATTTAGGGTTTGTGATTGCCCAAAAAGAAAGTGAGCCGCTGCATTTTACGCAATTACAGCAGATAAAATGGTGTGCATTAGGTAATCATTTAAAGTTATGGCAGCAAGCCAAAAACGATAACAATGTTACACTGACTGAGCCGCCAACATTAATCTTACTCGGCCATGATACGCGAACCCGAGACTTGCTCGATAGTGCCTTGCCATCTTTAAACTTACCAAATTACCGGGTGATGGAAGTGGGCAGTGTCGATGCGCAAATTGATTGGGCTGAAGCGGGGTTTGGCGTTGCCATCGTGCCAGAGTTTTCCCTGCGCAGTAAAGCAAATCTAACCACCACAGTGACCGCATTACCGCAATTTCCAACTACCAGTTTAGGTTATATAGTGAGGCAAAATCAGGTACTTTCAAAAGCGATAAAGCAATTACTACATTGGGTCAATGAAGAAATCTCCCGTACTCATCTTGCATAGTATTTATATGTTAACTGTACGGCTATGTACTTTGTGATTCAGTTATTTTTATGTGTATGGGTTTTTACCTTCAGCTACTAGCACACAAAAAATCCGTAAATCTAATTCGAGTTGATGGTAGCTTGGCTCCATGTGGCAGCACAGGGCGTAAAAGCTTTTGTTATGGTCTTTTTCCTTAAAGTGGGCGAGCTCGTGTACTACTAAAGCTTTGAGTAATTCCTCTGGTGCACGCAGTAAATCACTGTTGATGGCTAAATCGTGCTTGCGGGTTTTACCTTGCATACGATACGTATGAGTACCTAGCGCATTAGTAACCATATCGCCTTGTTTTTTAAACGCGGCGCGGCCAAACGGTGGCGCATTTTTTAAATAGCGCTTTTTAAGCTCAGTGGCGTATGCGTATAACGACTTGTCACTGGTAATATTATGGGAGCTGGGGTATTTTTTAGTTAAATACGCGCCGTGTTTATCATTTTCAATAAGCTGCATTACTTGCGTTACAATTTGCTCTGGATAGCCGCTAAAATAGCGTTTAAAATCACTCATTCAATACTTCTTTGTAGTTAATTAATTTTCAAAGCGAGTCAAAAAAGGCTGGCTTGACTGGCTTCTTTTTCACCAGTGAAAGGGTTTAGCACGGGGTGCTGGTAACCTAAATCTTGGCAAAACTCGCGTGCTAATAATGGTGCTTGGCGGTTATCTGCAGTATGAAAAAATACATACGGGTGCTTACCCTCATCAAGCCATTGTTTTACTTTTTTAAGCCACGGTTGGTAATAGCTTTTATAGTCATGATCTAAATCGGCAATCACAAAGCGGGCCATAGGTTGATTGCCTGTTGCAATGGCATGCACGGGTAAATGGGGCTTTTTTTGTTGGGCATCGATGAGTGCTTCAGTGTTCGGCTTAACTGCAAATAATGCGCGGGTGTCCATTGAGATACGGTTGACATTGTTTGCTATTAATAGCTGATTAAAGGCAATTTCGGCTGCGCCTTTCTTAAAAAATTCGGGGTGGCGAACTTCAACGCCGTAGTTTAAACCTGTCGGGAGCTTGGCAATAAACTGTGCTAATAACGGCAGTTGTTTGGGGCTAAAACTACTTGGTAGCTGCAACATGATCTGCCCAACATGAGACAATATTGGCTCGAATAAATTAAACCATGCAGTGAGTTCGTCATCGATATGAGTAAGCCGTAATTCATGACTAAAGCGTCGATGGAATTTAAAAGTAAATTTAAAGTCATTGCCGACAGCATCACGCCAGCGATTTAATGATTCAACACTAGGATCGGCATAAAAGCTGGTATTGCCTTCGACTGAATTAAACACCTGTGCGTATTCGTGCAACATATCGGCATTTTTGCAGTGACTTGATAATAAATTGCCTTTCCACGCGGTACTTGACCACTGCGGACACCCTAAATACAACATAAAACGGTTAACTGATTGTGTGTTTTGGTTAGTATACCAAATCTATAAATTGAAAGCATAGTAGCTGCTGCCGAGCTCGCATTTTCAAGTAACTTGGGTATAATGCTCCCCCTAAAATGATTTATAAATAGTGGCTTATTCTCCCTCAAAAACAGCAATTCTTAGGGGAAGCGGCTATTCGTCTTTACACTGACAGGAAAACTATGCGCTCTATATACTGCGGACAGCTAAATAAAACTCACGTAGATCAAGAAGTTGAACTATGTGGTTGGATCAACAAACGACGTGACCTTGGTGGACTTATCTTTGTCGATTTACGCGATAGAGAAGGTTTAGTACAAGTTGTATTCGATCCTGAAGTTGAAGGCTTAATGGATACCGCGAATACATTACGTCAAGAATTTTGCGTACAATTAAAAGGTGTAGTTCGCGCACGTCCTGACAGCCAAATCAACAAAGATATGGCAACTGGTGAAGTTGAAATTTTAGGCACAGGCCTTACTATCATCAACCGTTCAGAGCCATTACCACTTGATTTTAATCAGGTAAACTCTGAAGAGCGTCGCTTAAAATACCGTTACTTAGACCTTCGCCGTTTAGAAATGAGTGACCGTATTAAACTACGCGCTAAAGCTAGCAGCTTTGTGCGTCGTTTCTTAGATGAAAATAATTTCTTAGATATCGAAACGCCAGTACTTACAAAAGCTACCCCAGAAGGAGCGCGCGATTATTTAGTACCGAGCCGTGTTCACAAAGGCAGTTTTTACGCATTACCGCAGTCTCCGCAGTTGTTCAAGCAATTGTTGATGATGTCGGGTTTTGACCGTTACTACCAAATTGTTAAATGTTTCCGTGATGAAGATTTACGTGCTGACCGTCAGCCTGAGTTTACTCAAATCGATATAGAGACCTCGTTCATGAGCTCTGCTCAGGTACGTGGTATCACAGAAAAAATGATCCGCGAAATGTGGCAGCAATTGCTAGACGTGGATTTAGGCGAGTTCCCAATCATGCCTTACGCTGAGGCAATGAGCTTGTATGGTTCTGATAAGCCTGATTTACGTAACCCAATGACATTAATTGACGTTGCCGATTTAGTAAAAGACGTCGAGTTTAAAGTTTTTTCTGGTCCTGCCAATGATGAAAAAGGCCGTGTTGCGGTATTAACAGTACCAGGCGGTGCATCACTTTCGCGTAAGCAACTAGATGACTACACTAAATTCATCGGCATTTACGGCGCGAAAGGGCTTGCGTGGATGAAAGTAAACGACCGCGGTGCAGGCGCTGAAGGCGTGCAATCGCCAATCGCTAAGTTCTTAAATGAAGAGGTGATCAACGAACTTCTTGCACGCACTAACGCACAAACTGGCGACATCATTTTATTCGGTGCTGATAAACGCAACACAGTAAACGAAGCTATGGGCGCGCTACGTATTAAGATTGGCCTTGATTTAGAGATCACTAATCTAAATAGCTGGGCTCCGCTTTGGGTTGTTGACTTCCCAATGTTTGAAGAAGACGACGAAGGTACATTGCATGCTGTTCATCACCCATTTACAGCACCAAAAGATGTAAATGCAAGCGAACTTGAAGCAAACCCAGCAGCGGCTATTTCAGATGCATACGATATGGTACTAAATGGCTACGAAGTAGGTGGTGGTTCGGTACGTATTCATAATACAGATATGCAAGAAGCAGCGTTTAGAATCCTAGGTATTGATGCACAAGAGCAGCAAGACAAGTTTGGTTTCTTACTTGAAGCGCTAAAATACGGTACGCCACCACATGCTGGTTTAGCGTTCGGTTTAGACCGTTTAGCAATGCTACTGTGTGGTACTGATAACATTCGTGACGTGATTGCTTTCCCTAAAACAACCCAAGCGTCGTGTTTGTTAACTAACGCACCAAGTAAAGCAAATGCAGATTCGCTTACAGAGCTTGCTATTAGTGTTGTTGAAAAAGCTGAAAAATCAGCAGAATAAGCAATCCGATAAGTGATTTGTTGAAAACCCTTAGGCTCATACCTAGGGGTTTTTTCATTTAGATGTGTAGATAATTTTATTAGAGGATTTTATGGCTGTGAGTTATCAATTTTCACAAACAGACTACTACGACCAGCATTTTTCAAACTGCATGGCTAATACGCAGCGCTTTAGTGACATTGAGTTTGAACAGTGCCAGTTTATTGAATGTGATTTTAGTCATAGTCAATTTAGTAATTGTCGTTTTATTGAGTGCGAATTTATTAACTGTAATTTAAGCGATTTAAATTGGGGCTATAGTTCGTTAGAAGAGGTCTGCTTTGTTGATTGTAAGCTCAACAGTATTCAATGGGCGCAGGTAAATTGGCCACAATTGGCACTTACGTCATCGGTGAGTTTTAAAAATTGCCAACTTAGTCATAGCTCATTTTATGAGTTACAGTTAAAAGGCTTGATCATGATTGACTGTTTTGCCAAAGATGTTGATTTTAGACAGGCTAATTTAGCTACCAGTGATTTTAGTAACACTGACTTTAGAGATAGTCTATTTCTGCAAACAAACTTGAGTAAAGTAAACTTTGTCGGGGCGATGCATTTTAATATTGATATTAAAAATAATAATGTTAGCCGGGCTAAGTTTGAGCGCTTTGCAGCGTTAAACTTACTCAGCGGACTAGATATCGAGCTGGTGGATTAGCCGTTATGACACGGCTAATCTAATGCTTAATTAGCAGGCAGGACCATTTTTATTTCGTGCGCTGGCAAGTGCGCGGGCAATTTCAAGTAATGCAGGGGAAATATCACTGGCGCCATCTTTGATGAGTTTTGATACATCACCTGATGAATACAAACTATCGCGTGGTGATTTAATGCCTAATTCACGCACAAAATCTTTAGTCTTGCCAGTGCTGCCTGTTTCGATGAATTTAAAAATAATACGCTCGTTATTATTTTTTGGCTCTGTTTCTAGCGTTTCGATTTCATCTTGATACGCTTCAATTCTGCTTTGTAAAATATCGATACGTTCTTCGATGCTGTTGTATGATTTCATGGATAGGTTCTTTTCTAAATAGACGTTAGGACAATACGACTATTATCGCATAAATTTATAATAATTATTTTTTTCTTTAAAACTCTTCTGCTGTTTTAGGTACCTCGTTTTATTGCAATTAATATTCAAAAGCTTAAAGTACTTTATAATTTAAATAAAATAAGTCGAGCAAATTAATGCCACTACCTTTTAAGTACCTTGTGAGCTTCTTCTTTCTCATAGTCAGTGCCGTCGCCAGTTCCGCAACAAACAGCGAAATGATTGTTGATAAAGCGCGTGACCGCGCGATCCCGATCAGTATTTCATTACCAGCATATAACGAGCATTGTAGCCAACAAACAAAATGCCCTGTGGTATTTATTAATGCCGGATATGGTATTGCGCATACTGACTATCAGTTTGCGGCTGATATATTTACAGCTAAGGGCTATTTAACTATTGCTGTAGCCCATGAATTAGACCGCGATCCTGCGCTCAACCGCACGCCACCTTATATGGCCACTCGTATGGAAAACTGGCATCGTGGTGTGGTCACTCTAAAATTTTTAGTGACTGAGTTGAGCTCTCGCTACCCAGAGTATGATTTTACGCGGTTAACGTTATTTGGCCATTCTAATGGCGGTGATATAGCCGCGCTTTACGCGGCGATTTATCCTAAGCAAGTGAGTCAAATTATTACGCTTGATCATCGGCGTATGTTGTTACCTCGCAATAATAACATTCGGGTTTTAACGCTTCGTGGCAGTGATTACCCTGCGGATAATCAGGTATTACTCAATGAAGATGAATTAGCACAGTATCCGGTTACGCAGATTGCGATAAAGAACTCACGCCATAATGATATGTATGATGGCGGACCTAAGTGGTTAGTAGAGCGGATGAGTAAAGAAATCAAAGCGTTTGTTGCAAACTAAAATAATAAAACTTAGCGCGTAAACATATTAAGTTGCCACTCTTACGCGCTTGATAGTTATTTTACCAGCTCACTTACAATCAGTGGGTTGTTATGCAGGGTTTTATGCACAGGGCATTTGTCGGCAATTTCTAATAGGCGCTGGCGCTGAGCGTCACTCAAATCACCCACTAAGGTGATTTTACGGGTGATGGCTTCGAGTTTGTCGGTTTGCTCGCAGTTATCGCAATCGGCGTGATAATCACGGCTGTGGTTCAGTTCTACCTTTACGTGTTCAAGTGGCAAGTTTTTACGACTTGCATACATACGTAAAGTCATCGCTGTGCATGCACCAAGTCCAGCAAGTAAATGGTGATAAGGGTCTGGGCCTAAATTATTACCGCCAACACTTAGTGGTTCATCGGCAAGCCAAGTATGATCCTTGGTACTTACATGCTGAGTAAAGACATGATCTTTCTCTTCAACTAATACATTGCCGCTGCTAAGTTTGGCACTGTACTTGTTTTTATCAAAATCCACATAACGTTTTGCCCATGATGCTATAACGTCTGCTGCGTAGTCTGCATCGTCTTTGTTAGTGAGTAAGTGGTCGGCGTTATCCAGGCTAATAAAGCTTTTTGGATGTTTAGCAGCGGCGTAAATTTTTTCAGCTTCGTTAATACTTACCGTGGCATCAATAGGGGAGTGCATTACTAACAATGCTCGCTTTAATTTACTGATATGGCTGCGGTCGTAATTGGCAATGTCGTCCACAAACTGTTTTTTAATGGTAAATTCTCGCCCTGCTAAATTTACCTTGGCTTCGCCCTTGCTATTAATTTCATCTAGATGAGCGGCAAAGTTATGCGCTACATGTTGCGCATCTGATGGTGCGCCTATGGTGGTAATGGCTTGTACTTCAGCAATGTGTTCAGCAGCTGCAAGTACCGCTGCGCCCCCTAAACTATGACCAATTAATAATTGTGGCGCTTTAAAGTGTTCACGTAAGTGATCTGCTGCGGCAATTAAATCTTGGATATTTGATGAGAAATTACTGTTGGCAAAATCACCGTCGCTATTACCAAGGCCAGTAAAATCAAAGCGTAATACCGCAATGCCTTGTTGAGTGAGTGCTCGGCTAATTCGACTTGCTGCGGCTATATCTTTACCACAGGTAAAACAATGGGCAAACAAGGCATAAAATTTAATATCACTGGCGGGTGTTTCAAGCTGACCGGCGAGTGTTAAATCACCACTTTTGAACGAAATTTTTTGGCGCATAGGTTACCTTTGCTTAATGAAAGAGGTTAGTGAAGAATAGACCATTAAAGTGCGTTTATAATTACAGTTGTTTTGGCGTTTTATCCACAATAGCAACATTTTGATTTGCATCAAGTAATAAACGCTTACCCAGCTAAAGAGGACATAAGTCCTTATGTTTTTTTGCCCGTTTTATTATGCTCGCGAAGCGCTACAATGGAGCAACTGCTATGATTAGCAAAGGCTTTTAACAACTTAATTCATTGGATACGAACATGCAATTACCTACCGTTGATTATAAAGCGAGCGATGCGGCCGCTCAATTTGTTGAGTCTCTTAGAAATACGGGCTTTGGTGTATTAAAAAACCACCCAATTCCACAGTCTCTTGTTGAATCAATTTATAAAAATTGGCAGGATTTTTTTAATTCTGAACAAAAACATGAATTCTTATTCTCTAAAGACACTCAAGATGGCTACTTTCCGCCTTCGGTATCAGAAGTTGCAAAAGGCTTTACAGTTAAAGATATTAAAGAATATTTTCATGTTTATCCAAAAGGCCGTGTACCAGCGCAGTTAGAAGCAGATATTCGCGAATATTATCGTTTAGCCAATGAATTTGCTGCGACATTGTTAAGCTGGGTGCAAGCTGAAGCACCAGCGGATGTGCGTGCTAAGTTTTCAATCGATTTAAAAGATATGATTGCTGATTCAGAGCAAACATTATTACGTATATTACATTACCCGCCGATGACAGGTGATGAAGAACCTGGCGCTATTCGTGCTGCTGCACATGGTGATATTAATTTATTAACGGTATTACCTGCTTCAAATGAGCCAGGCTTGCAAGTACAAAAAACAGATGGCGGTTGGTTAGATGTGCCATGCGATTTTGGCAGTTTAATTATTAACATTGGCGACATGTTGCAAGAAGCGTCAGGTGGTTATTTCCCGTCGACTATTCACCGTGTTATTAACCCTACTGGCAAAGCGTCATCTAAGTCACGTATTTCTTTGCCGTTATTTTTGCACCCGCGTCCAGATGTGGTGTTATCAGCGCGTTATACTGCTGACAGTTACTTACAAGAGCGTCTGCGTGAGTTAGGTGTTAAATAGCATCACTCAAGTGATGATAGCTTTTCAACAGCGGCCACAGTGCCGCTTTTTTGTTTTTTAAGGTTGTGTTTTTTTAGTGAGTTATAGTGTGATGTGGCTAGTTAAATTTGGCTGACGCTATTTCAAACGTGAATATACCATGCATTATTGCGTACGATCGGTATAATGCGCCATTGGCCGATTGGGCCTTAAAATTATTGAGAGAAAATATGAGTTTTGATGGGTTAGGTTTATCACAGTCTTTAGTTAATGCGGTTTTAGAAAAGGGCTATGAAACGCCAACACCAATTCAGGCTCAAGCCATTCCAGCGATCATTGAAGGTCGTGATGTTATGGCTGCAGCGCAAACTGGTACAGGTAAAACAGCGGGTTTCACTTTACCGTTAATTGAGCGCTTATCAACAGGCCAAAAAGCCAAGGTTAACCAAGTTCGTGCTTTAATTTTAACTCCAACCCGTGAGCTGGCATTACAAGTAAGCGAGAACGTTGAAGAGTATGCTAAGCATTCTAATATCAGTTCTTTTGTTGTGTACGGTGGTGTTAAAATCAATCCGCAAATGATGCGTTTACGCAAAGGCGTAGATATTTTAGTTGCTACTCCGGGTCGTTTAATGGATTTGCATAACCAAAATGCCTTGAAGTTCGATAACCTCGAAGTGTTGGTGCTTGATGAAGCTGACCGTATGCTTGATATGGGCTTTATTCATGACATTAAACGTATCATCAGCAAGTTACCGGCTAAACGTCAAAACTTGATGTTCTCAGCGACGTTCTCAGACGATATTAGAGCGCTTGCGAAAGGGCTTATTAATGATCCGGTTGAAATTTCAGTCGCTGCAAAAAATACCACGGCAAAAAGTGTTACCCAATGCGTTTATGCGGTAGATAAAGCACGTAAAACCGCCTTGTTAAGTCATTTAATTCGTACTAATGATTGGCAACAAGTGTTGGTATTTAGCCGCACTAAACATGGTGCAAACCGTTTAGTAAAGCAGTTAGAGCGCGATGATATTGTTGGCGCTGCAATTCATGGTAATAAATCTCAAGGCGCGCGCGTTAAAGCGCTGGAAGGCTTTAAAAGTGGCGAAGTACGCGTACTTGTGGCAACGGATATTGTTGCCCGTGGTTTAGACATTGTTGAACTGCCACATGTAGTTAACTATGATTTGCCTAATGTGTATGAAGATTATGTGCATCGTATTGGTCGTACCGGCCGTGCGGGTGCATCTGGCGACGCAATTTCATTTGTAACACCGGAAGATGCTGATGACTTATACGGTATTGAACGTTTTATCGGTGAATTGATCCCACGTGCAAAAGAAGCTGGTTTTGAGCCAACAAAAGGAGTGCCTGAAAGAGAGCTTGATGCACGACCTATCAAACCTAAAAAGCCTAAAAAAGCGGGTCAGCCTTTTTCTAAACCTAAGTCTGATAGCAAAAAGCCAAATAATAACGGCGGTAATGGCACCGGCCCACGCCGTGGTGGCTCAGGTAAAAAACCTGCTGCTAAAGCCGCTGGTGAGCAAACACAAAACCCATGGGCTAAGCGTCAATCTGTTGGTGGCAGTGGTCAACGTCGTCGCTCTGGTAATGATGGCGTGAGTAACACGTAATAATATTTTGATAAAAAACGCGCCTAAGCTGGCGCGTTTTTTTATGCTTTTTATTTCTATAATGCTTTAAGATAATTAACTGCTAAGCCAATAAATAAGGTGACGGTGACACTTAAAAGTGTACCGAGCATAACATATTCGGTGAGTTTTTTATCTTTACTGGCACGTAAGTCGCCAAAGCGAAATACCGATTTTGCTGCTAATAAAAAGCCAACGCCAGCCAACTGATCTAGCAAAATAAATGTAAGCATTAATACTCGCTCAAGCATGCCAATACTTTGCCCCGCTGCTGGTAAACTTCCTGTGGAGCTAAACCCGGTAGTGAGACGCTTTAACATCATACGAATGAACACAGCACTGGGACTCAATACCAGTAAATAGCCACATAGCACCCATAATGTAGTGGGGGTTATCAGCCATTGCCAAATGCTGGTAATAAATTCACTGTTGTCGCTCAACCACACAGTCAGTAGTAGTATCACGACAAGATGAGCAAGTTGATCAATGATAAATGGCACAACTCCTTTGTTTGAATATGATTTTGCTAAATCAATTAAGTAGTGGGTCACGATAACAATAGCTGTGGCAATACCGATACGCGAGAGCTCTTGCCAGCCAAAACTAAACTCCCACCAGCTGACAATTGCTGCCGTAGTTAGACCGTGCACTAGCACATGCAAGTACAGTTTTTTAGCACGAAAGTGACGTGTATTACGGTTATTAACCCAACTCATTGGCTGCCAATAAAAATCAGCTAAAATATGACCGATAAATAATGCAACTAATAACAACATAAAACTCATTTTTTTACTCCTATCACGGCATTAGCAATGGCCTGCTCTGCATAGTCTAAAAAACGCTCGATCAACTGATAATGTGCAAGATTAAGTAACTTGGTCACATTCTCACGACTGGTTTTTAATTGTTTAGCAAGTTCACTATGTTGATTGTTTTCTGCGGTTAAATAGACATATAAGGCATTCGCTTGTTTGTGTGTCATTTTGCTCAGGAGCACGTCAATAAAAGCTAGATTAAGGGTTAAGCCATCATTTTTGAGTTCATCAATACTGCTAAGAGTAAAGCGTTGGTTATGGATTTCGTCAAGACCGCGCCCCGATAATGTAAATGCAGAGCCTGTTGCTGTTTTAATATCGGCTCTAGCATTATCTATTTCACCAATGGCAAGGCTTTGGCGAATTTCATAGCCGGTGGCTTTAAGATGTAAGTAAAGCAGCACTGCGACACGGCATACTTGGGGTGGTTGATTTATTTGCACCTGAAAAGCATCGCCTCGATAAATAATACTTTGTCCTAGATGGCGTTGAGTAATTGCTCGCAAACTTTGGTCGAGCTGGTAGAGCATCGCATCGTAGTCGTGCTTTGGAATATGTTGTGATTTGATCACATCACCGCTGATCACCGCAATCATAAATGTCCTTGATTTAAGTTACATAAAGAAAAGTAACCAATTTTGGTTACATGCTTCAATGTAACTAATTTAGGTTACTTGAAAGCTAAATGCAAGGGCTTGAAATTAATCAGGGTATGCTACAGTAGCGTGATTAATTTAAAAGGGATAACGCATGAGTCAAGAAATACATAGTACAACGGCGAAAAAGCCGAGAGTGGGGATTTTTGTCGATGTCCAAAATATTTATTACACCTGTCGAGAGAGCTACCGAAAAAACTTTGATTACAATGCCTTTTGGGCAAAAATCAGTGATGACTATGATATAGACTGCGCGATTGCATATGCAATTTATCGCGGGGACGAAAAGCAATCTCAATTTCAAAATATTCTTCGTGCGATTGGTTTTGAGGTAAAGCTAAAACCATTTATTCAGCGTAAAGATGGCAGCGCAAAAGGCGATTGGGACGTCGGCATCACCATCGACATGCTAGAACAAGGTAAAAACCTCGACAAAGTTATTTTACTCTCCGGCGACGGGGATTTTGCCTTATTACTGGGTCATTTACAGCATCATTATAATGTACCGTGTGACGTCTATGGCGCTGATAGACTGACAGCTGATGCATTAAAACAAAGTGCGGCACAGTTTTTTTGCATTGATGATTCCCTGTTACTTTGAAACTAATGTATTAAAAACATAACATCATGTTAAAAATATTTGACATGATGTGAGCCCACTCTTATAGTCATTAATGTTAAGTATACTTAACATCAAATTTATTATTATAAGGGGGTGATATGAGTTATACACAAAAATCGCGGTTACTTGAGATGTGCATAACGATGGTTGTGTTGTTTAATTACTTGCAGTCAGTATTATCAATGACGCCAGAAGCTCAGATGGATCCGTTATTAGCAAGTGGCTTGTTGATATCACTTACGATACAAACCGTTGTAATGCTTATTGTGATGCACATTATCTTAGCTATATTTAATACTAAATATGCGAATCAAGCGAAAGATGAACGCGAACAGGCTATTGCCTTAAAAGCAAAAAGTGTTGCACTACTTATTTTACAATTAGGCGTTGTGAACGCGGTGTTTGCAATGCTGATTGACCCACATTTTGGGTTTGCAATTAGTCCGGTTCACCAGTTAGTAATCGCAGCGTTGGTGAGCGAGATAATCGGCGCTGGGGCCGAAGCTTGGCTATTATATAGAGGTTAGAATGGCAAAGTTAGCGATTACTAACACGATCCGTGCATTACGGTTTCAGCATAATGAAATGACGCAGCAGCAATTAGCTGAAGTCGTTGGGGTGACGCGTCAAACAATTGCCGCAATTGAAGCGGCAAGGTATTCACCGTCGCTGGAGGTCGCTTTTAAGATCGCGATTGTTTTTAATCTACCACTAGAAAAAATATTCCAATATCGGCAGTGAATCTTTACTAAATTATTATTTTTGGTAAACTGAATGCATATTCTGCATTTTTATTTATGTTTTTTGGCCATTTAAGTTATGAAAATAGTGTTATAAATCACCATTTTTGTTGTTTTTTTAGGTAATAATGTCATTTTTAAACCTTATTATTACGTTAAAAGATAGTCGACACTAATTTAATTGATATTAATTATTTATTTAATTCAGTTAATTAGAGATCAATGTGGGATATGTGAGATTTTTTATAAAAAACTTAATGACAACGCTGTCATTTGTTGTGTAACATTAATTCAACATGGGTTGAGGGTGAATCGCATTAAGATAATAAAAAAACATGCGATTAATACAAATATAAAACGAAGGTTAGAGGTCGTTAAATGATGGCTAAGAGTGCGAATGAGGACCAATTGTATATTGGTATCGACGGTGGCGGAACTAAGTGCCGTGCAACTATATACTCTGTGCAAAACGGGGTATTAGGAACAGGTTTAGGTGGCCCTGCGAATCCATTACATGGGTTGGAGCGCACATTAGAGTCAATAATGGTATCTACACAATTGGCGATGCGCGATGCAGGTTTGCCATTAGAGTCTATTCATCAAGTGTATGCCGGTTTAGGATTGGCGGGTGTTAATTTACCGAACTTATATGAAAAAATAATAGAGTGGGAGCACCCATTTAAACAAATGTTTTTAACTACTGACTTACATACGGCGTGTATCGGGGCTCATGAAGGCGGTGATGGTGCCGTGATAATCACGGGTACTGGTTCATGTGGTTTTTCATATGTAAAAGGGCAGTCGGTGAATTACGGCGGTCATGGTTTTGCACTTGGCGATAAAGGCAGTGGCGCATGGATGGGCTTAGAGGCAATTAAAGCGGTGTTAATGGAGCTAGATGGTTTAGGTCCTCACACGATAATGACGCCAGTGGTTAAAGAGCATTTTAATGTCACCACAGCAATGGGCATTGCAGAGCAAATGGCCGGACAACCGTCAAGTAGCTATGCAAAACTTGCTCGCTATGTATTTGATGCAGCAAACCAAGGCGATCAAATCGCTTTAGCCATTGTAAAAGACGGAGCGCAATACGTGAGTCAGTTAGCGCATCGTTTATTAGAGAACAATCCTCCGCGTTTATCTATGATCGGTGGTCTTGCAGAGCCTTTAAATCAATGGCTTGACCCAGCAATTGCAAAACTCGTTGAAGTACCAAAGCAACCGCCTGAAATGGGCGCAATTTATTTTGCACAGCAATCAGTATTAGAGCAAGACCAAAAGGTAGCACTGTAATGAAAACCTTCTATCGCGCGACACGTTTATTCACGGCTGAAAAATTTCTAGATAATGCATTATTCAGCGTTGAAAATGGCGTTTTTCATCTTGAAACTTCCGCCACAGGCAGTGTTATTGAGCTAGATGGTTTAGTTGCGCCAGGCTTTATCGATGTACAAGTTAATGGCGGTGGCGGGGCATTTTTTAATGCTGAGCAAAGCACACAATGCTTAGATCGTATCGCAAAAGCGCATGGTCAATTTGGTACAACGGCACTGATGCCAACACTTATCACCGATAAAGTTGAAACCATGCAAGCAGCTGCTGATGCAACAGCAAAAGCAATATGCGAAGGGGTCGCGGGTGTATTAGGTATTCACTTTGAAGGTCCGCATTTGTCTTTTCCAAAAAAAGGCACACACAGTGAGCAGTTTATTCGCCCAATTAGCGAACAAGAATTTGCCATTTATGCGCGTCAAGATTTAGGTATCAAAATGGTTACCTTAGCGCCAGAAAATGTCAGCATTGCTGATATTGAGCGCTTAGTGGCGTGTGGTGTAAAAGTATCACTAGGTCACACTAATGCTGACTATACAACGACAATGGCGGCACTCAATGCTGGCGCCGATGGGTTTACACATTTATATAACGCGATGTCGCCGTTTACATCGCGTGAACCAGGCGTGGTTGGCGCTGCGCTTTGGCATGATAACAGCTGGTGTGGCTTAATTGTTGATGGGCATCATGTACATCCATTGTCTGCACAATTAGCTATTCGCACCAAACAGCGCGGCAAAATTATGTTAGTCACTGACGCAATGCCACCAGTGGGTACCGATGATATGGAATTTGATTTTTTTGACGGGCGCAAAGTAATTCGTACTGGGGATAGATTAAACTCAAGTACGGGCGAATTAGCAGGCAGTGTATTAGACATGGCCAGTGCAGTGCGTAATACCATTAATACATTGGATGTAAGCCTCAGTGAAAGTTTACGCATGGCTGCACTGTATCCAGCAGAATATTTAAACCTCAAGAAAAAGGGACGTTTACTTGATGGCTTTGATGCAGACTTTGTGGTGCTCGATGAACATCAGTTTGTAAAAGCCACTTATATTGCAGGTAATGCAGTGTAACGTTTCCCTGTAAAAACCCCGCAGTTGTATCGCGGGGCTTTTTATTTAAGAGTAAAAATAATGACAACAGCACATACAGACACAAAGCCGAGTAAAAAGCGCTTAGCATCTCTTGATGCTTTACGTGGCATGGATATGTTTTGGATTTTAGGTGGGCAATCTATTTTTGCCGCTTTATTTGTTTTAACCGGTTGGACTGGTTGGCAGGTATTTGAAGCGCATACGCTACACAGTGCATGGCATGGATTTACATTTTACGATTTGATTTTTCCGTTATTTATCTTTTTATCAGGTGTGGCGATGGGCTTAGCACCAAAACGCATCGATCACCTGCCATGGCAAGAGCGAAAAGTTTTTTATGCTAAAGCATTAAAGCGGTTATTGCTATTGTGCGGGTTAGGGGTGATGTATAACCATGGTTGGGGCACAGGTATTCCGCTTGCCTTCGATGAAATACGCTATGCGAGTGTACTTGGTCGAATAGCGATTGCATGGTTTTTCTGTGCAATGCTAGTGTGGCATACCAGTATTCGCACACAGCTCTTTACAGCAATCGCTCTCCTGCTAGGGTATTGGATCTTGATGTGTTTTATTCCTGTACCAGGTGGTAACGCTGGTGATTTAAGTGCACAGGGGAGTTGGAATGCATGGTTTGATTCGCATTTTTTACCCGGTATTAGATATCAAAATAGAGCCGTCGACCCCGAGGGCGTGTTATCGAGTCTACCAGCTATTGTGAATGCCATGTTTGGGGTATTTGCAGGACAACTAATCGCCAGAGCAAGTAAGGTTGGCGAGTGGCAAACAGCAGGCATATTATTTGTTGCAGGTGTTGTGAGTGTTTGCTTAGGTTGGCTTTGGGATTTACAGTTTCCAGTTAATAAAGAATTATGGACCAGTTCATTTGTTTTAGTCACAGTCGGGTGGAGCGCAATATTACTGGCTGTGTTTTATGCAGTGGTTGATATTCTCAATGGCCAAAAATTAGCTTATCCGTTTGTGATTATTGGTGCTAACTCAATCATTATTTATTTGGCATCAAGCTTAGTGAATTGGGAGTTTATAAGCCATAGCGTGTTTGGTGGCTTTATTGCAGCAGCAGCTACCGATTGGCAGCCACTGATTGGCGTGGTTGCGCTTTTGCTGGTGCAAATGCTTTTATTACATTGGATGTATAAGCGCAAAATATTTGTCAGTGTTTAGCTGGCTAATGTACAGCACAGTAAAAAAGGTAAATTTTTATTCACTTTTACTTTACAAACTAAAATTGAATGGTAATAATGACAGCGTTGTCATAATGGTATTGACCAAATAGTGTATCCCTGTTTGGTTTGATCTAAGGCCCAATCCGATTGCACATGGGGTTGGGACTTAGATCCCATTTTTTCATCAACTAATTTAATAACTGAGCAAATTAATATGCAAATAGTAATTTTAAATGATGCAGCAGCCGTAGCAGCATATGGCGCAAATATTTTCGCAACACAATTACAAAAAAAACCAACGTCAGTGCTCGGTTTAGCAACGGGCTCTACGCCAGTTGCGTTATATCAAGAATTAATTGCTAAAAATAAAGCGGGTGAGATTTCATTTTCACAAGCAACAACGTTTAATTTAGATGAATACTTAGGTTTAACGGGCGATCATCCACAAAGTTACCGCCACTTTATGAATGAGCAATTGTTTAGCCATATTGATATAAACAAAGATAATACCTTTGTACCGCCAGGGGATGCCCTAAACCCAATTACAGCATGCAAAGAATACGAAGACAAAATAGTTGCAGCAGGCGGTGTTGATGTACAGTTATTAGGCATCGGACGTAATGGTCACATCGGCTTTAATGAGCCTTCATCAGGTCTGCGTTCACGTACTCGCGTAAAAACACTCACAAAAGCAACGGTAGATGATAATGCCCGTTTTTTTGCTGCTGATGAATATCAGCCACAGTTATCAATTACGATGGGAATTGGTACGATTTTAGAGGCGAAAAAAGTCGTATTACTTGCAACAGGTGAAAATAAAGCGGATGCGGTACGCGCTATGATTGAAGGGCCACTGATGGCTGCATGTCCAGCGTCGGCACTACAGCTTCATCAAGATGCAGTGATTGTAATTGATAAAGCGGCGGCAAGTAAATTAGCCGATTTAGAATTTTATCAGCATATTGAAGCTGAAAATCAAAAATTACAGGCTCATTTAGCTACATTGTAATTACGACAGAATTTATTGTGTGTTTAAAAAAGTCCGTAAGGGCTTTTTTTTTGCCTATTTGTCAGTGAGTAATAATTGGGTTTAAGTAAGTGTTATGGTAGTTTTAGCCATCTAAATAGTAAAAAGGATAAGCATGCTTAATTACAGCCAGATGCCTTTAAACCGTGCATCAAACCTACGTAAAGAGCAACAATGGGTGGCAGCACAAATAAATGAGCAAAGCCGTTGGTTATTGGTGAATAACAATCACACTTTATTTGATATAAATAATATTGCTGTGACTTTTTTAAGCTTTAGTGATGTGAGTCACTTAGCATTAAACGAAGCGATTTTTTTAGGTTTAGATGAGCAGCAAACCAGTCATTTCGCACTTGATGTAAGCAAGCTAGACGAAGCCGTCTTAAGTCAGCTGATAGGTGACGCTGAGTTTGTTGATATTCGCCGCTTTGGGGTGCAAGTGGAAATCGCGCAAGGCTCAATGGCTGCACTGGCACGAGGTTTGTGTTACTGGCATGCAACTCATCGTTTTTGTGGACGTTGTGGCAGCGAAAACGAGCTTGTTGAAGCTGGTCATTCACGTTTATGTAGTAATGATGGGTGTAAACACCAAACGTTTCCGCGAACTGATCCGGCCGTGATCATGGTGGTTACTCGTACATTTGCTGATGGTGTTGAACGCTGTTTACTTGGTCGCCAAGCAATATGGGCACCAGGTATGTATTCGTCTTTAGCTGGTTTTGTTGATCCGGGCGAAAGCTTAGAGCAAGCGGTGGCGCGTGAAGTGATGGAAGAAGCGGGCATTGTGGTTGAAAATGTTAAGTATATTGCCTCGCAGCCGTGGCCATTTCCATCATCGATTATGCTGGGCTTTACCGCTGAAGCTGTTACAGAAAATATCCAGGTTGATAAGGACGAACTAGACGATGCGCAGTGGTTTAGCCGTGAAGAGCTCGCTCAATTTGGCAATTGGCACGAAAAGGGGGAGCATTTAAAGCTACCAAGAGCTGATTCTATTTCGCGCTATTTAATCGACTATTGGTGTAATTTGCAAGATTAAGCATAGTGCAGAGTATGTTCTAACGAAATATTTTAAGGATTAATGATGACGACAAAAAGCAATAAAAATACGCTGTTAGTAAGTACCGGACGTAAAAAAGCATATACTCATGGGGTGGTTAACCCCGTAGTGCAACGTGCATCGACAGTTGTTTTTGATTCAGTGGCAGAGCTTAAAGAAGCGGCAAAAAAACGTGGCGATAAAACACTTTTTTATGGTCGTCGTGGTACTACTACACATTTTGCATTACAAGAAGCGATCACTGAGCTTGAAGGTGGTGAGGGATGTGCGCTTTATCCATGTGGTGCAGCGGCCATTAGCAGCACACTATTGGCTTTTTTGAAAGCGGGCGATCATATCTTAATGGTAGATAATGCCTATGAACCAACGCGTGATTTTTGCGATAAAATTTTAGCTGGCTTTGGCGTTGAGACGACTTATTATCCACCAACAATTGGGGCAGATATTAAAGCGCTGATCAAAGACAACACCAAAGTGCTGTTTTTAGAGTCGCCAGGTTCTATCACCATGGAAATTCAAGATGTACCAGCCATGGTTGCAGTTGCCAATGAGCATGGGGTAATGACCATGCTTGATAACACCTATGGTAATGGCTTGCATTATCGCCCACTTGAACACGGGGTGGATATTAGTATTCAAGCGGCAACTAAATACATTGTGGGTCATTCGGACGTGATGATGGGGGTGGCAGTGGCCAATAAAAAATACTGGCCGACACTTCGAGAAAATTCATATTTACTTGGTCAATGTACGTCGGCTGATGACGCTTATTTAGCGTTAAGAGGCCTGCGCACTATGGCGGTACGTTTAAATCAGCATGAAAAAGCCGCGATCGAAGTCGCTACTTGGTTAGAGCAGCATCCGTTGGTTGACCATATTCGTCACCCGGCATTTGCAACGTGTCCGGGTCATGAGTTTTTTAAGCGTGATTTTGATGGTAGTAATGGCTTGTTTTCTTTTGTTATGAAACAAGGTAACCAAAGCGCGATTGATGCTTTTTTAGATAGTTTAGAGCATTTTAAAATGGGCTTCTCGTGGGGCGGCTTCGAGAGTTTAGTGACTGCCAACTTAACTATGAAAGGTTTACGCTCAGCAACTGGTTGGACGCAAGGACCAGTGATCCGCTTACATATAGGCCTTGAAGATGTGGACGATTTGATTGCTGATTTAAGCCAAGCACTCGACATATACCAACAGAATTTGTAGCCTGCGGATCAATAAGACTACATTATTTGTTACAAAGCTCGTATTAATACGGGTTTTTTTTTGCTAGTAATTCAACACGTTTGCCCTTAGTGTAAGCTGTATATAGATTAATAAGGAATATCTGTGACGCAACTCCACCCTCAGCGATTATTAAAGATTGCCCAGTTTGAACTAGTGAGATTATTTTTGACCAAGCGCGGCTTACTTGCTGTTGCCGCATTTTCGATTTGTTGGTTATTGATTTTACGTTATCCGATAGGTCAAGCTGTCAGCTTAATTAGTTCGCCCCAAATAGCCGATTTAGCACAACAAGTGTTTGGCGCTATTGGGCTGAGTAAATTACTCGATTGGCCTGAAGCTGAATTAGCTATGTATTGGTTAATTGCATTGTATAGCTTTCCCAGCTTTTGCTTGTTTTTATGTAGCGACCAACTTGTTGGTGATAAACAACGAGGAACACTACGCTTTTTATCTCTTAGAGCTACCCGTAATGAAATGTTATTTGGCCGCTTTTTAGGACAGGTATTTATTTTAGCAGCATTACTACTTGTTACCTTGGTAGCTTCAGTTGCGGTTATGGTATTTAGAGATCCAGCATTATTAGTCAGTGGCATAAGTCGCAGCTTTATTTTGTTCTGTTATTTATTAATTGCTGTTTTGCCCTTTATAGCACTAATGACGTTGTTAAATACTTTTGCACGCTCAGCGCGTTTAACTGTAGTGCTTGCAGTATTATTTTTTGCTGGCGGAAATATTGTGGTCAGTATTTTAAGCTGGCAAATACCCGTTTTGGCAATGCTTGATTATGTTTTCCCTGGCGTACAACTTGATCAAATGGCAGGACAAAACGCAGGAATATTTAATAGCATTGGCATTCCGTTAATACAAACTACCGTGATGCTAGCGATTGCTCAGCGTATTTTTGCAAGGAGTTCTCTATGAGCACACTAATACACGCAACAGGTTTAACTAAGCAGTATGGTAATAAATTGGCCCTTGATCAGGTAAGTTTTGAGATACAACAAGGTGCGCCAGTAGCACTGGTTGGGCCAAATGGTGCAGGCAAAACCACCTTGTTTAGTTTGTTATGCGGTTATATTTTACCAACAAAAGGCACGCTCAATATTATTGGACATAATCCAGGCAGTAGTGAATTGTTTGGCAAGCTCAGTGCGTTACCGCAAGATGCTCAACTTGATCCGCGCTTTAGTATCGCTCACCAACTGGCGTTTTATGGCCAGCTACAAGGGCTGTCAAATAAGCAAAGCCAAGCAGAAGCGATCCGCGTACTTGAGTTAGTCGGACTAGCTGACGTTGCTAAACAGCGTTCTGATGATTTATCACATGGAATGCGTAAACGTGTCACCATAGGTCAAGCGCTGATCGGGAAACCACAAATAGTCATGCTGGATGAAGCAACCGCTGGGCTTGATCCTATTCATGCTCGCGAAGTACGCGAAGTGGTTGCGAATCTTAGCAGTGAGGCTACCTTTATTTTAAGTTCGCATGATTTAACTGAACTAGAACGCTTATGTTCACATGTACTGCACCTTGATAAAGGTAAGCTCACAGAGCATCCAACGCACAGTGATAATAGCGAACTAGAGTCTGGATTTATTACATTGTTATTGAGCGAGCATTACCCGGATGTTGAAGAGAAAATACAAGCTTTAGCAGAAGTGTCTAAAGTGTATATGAGCCAAGCTAAAGAATATGTTATCGAGTACCAAAAAACGGCGACACCATTTGATATCACCATACTGCAACATTGTTATCAGCAAGGTTGGCGGTATCGCCAATTGGTAAACGGCCATACATTAGAAAATCAAATATTTAAACAGGAGCAAATATAATGGGTTTATTAAGTGGTTTAATGGGTAATGCCAGTGAAATTGATGACAATGATTTAGAAAAAGTATTGGCAAATACACTGATTGAAGGTGAACAAGTTGAAAAGGCCTATAAAGTGGTACGTGACATGTTTATTTTTACTAACAAACGTTTAATTTTGTTGGATAAGCAGGGGGTCACTGGCTCAAAAATAGAGATGATCAGTATTGCTTATTCAAAAATTACTAAGTTTAGTAAAGAAAGTGCAGGTCATTTTGATTTAGATGCTGAATTAAAAATTTGGGTTGGCTCTGATCCAACACCGATCAGCAAAGACTTTAAATCGGGTGATAATATCAATGATGTGTACCGGATAATCAGCCAGTACGCGCTTTGATCATAATTGAGCTTTTAAAACGGTAGCGATTAACATTCCTATTCGCTACCTTTTTTTTACATTTCCTTACATCCACTTACATTTTTATAATAAAATACAAGCACTTAGTTAAGTTTCAATTCAGTTTGCTCGCGTTAGGATGTGCCCCGTCTTAACCAATCGGTTAAACGTTAAACCTTGTAGCAATAAAACAATGTAAAATAGGGAAATCTTTTTATGAAAAAATTAGCAGTTATTATTTCGAGTATTCTTCTTTCTAGTGCCGCGACTGCTGCGGATAACTATCAGTCAATCAGCCATTTAGGATATATGGATACCGATGGCAACGACACAGTTAGTGTTGATTCAAAATATTACTTCTCACCAAAAGCAACATTAGGTCCTTACGATCAATTTGAGTATATTAACAAGCAAACCAACGTATATGGTTCATACATTGATAATGACTTTAGCGATGTAACAACTATCGGTGGTGAGTACTTTGTTGAAAATTTTGTGGTAGGTGCTCAATATAGCAACCTTGATGTTGATTCTGTTTCAAGCAAAGACGTATTTAATGTATCAGCAGGTTACTTTTTTAATCCAAATTTATTATTAAAAGCGACATTCATTGACGTTGAAGATGGCGAAAATTCAGTAATATTTGATCTTGCTTATGATCATAAACTTAATAGCACAGATTACATCGGTTTCACTGTAACATCTGATGACGAGTTTGATTACCGCGCTGTGAACGCTAAATACTTCATGGATCTTAAGCAAGGTAACTACCTAACTGTTGAAGGTACTATTTCAGATACTGACGACAGTGGTAGTTCATGGGAATTAGGTTCTAATTACTACTTCACTAAAGCGACATCAGCGTTTGTTACATTTAATAAAAACGATGATTACACTTTTGGTGCTCAACATTTCTTCAACAAAAATGTTGGCTTAAAAGCTGGTTACGGCAATAACTGGGATGATTCTGGTTATGACGCTTACTTTGCAAATGTAAGCTTACAGTTCTAATCAAACTGTAATACTAGTACTGCAATACTAAAAAAGCCCGCTCAATTGAGCGGGCTTTTGCATTTTTGTTATTTAACTAAGTTTACTTACCAACCACATTGTCGGCCTTTATTTTGCTCATCAAGGTATTTTTGCAGTGGCGCAAAGTAATCAAGTAGGGCTGTTGCATCCATTTCAGGTTTACCTGTTACGGTGGCTAATGCTTCTTGCCAAGGGCGGCTTGAACCCATTTCTAGCATAGCATTGAGTTTTTCACCTGCTTCTTTAGAGTTGTATACTGAGCAGCGATGAATGGCTTCTTTGTTACCTGCTATTTCACATAAACTACGGTGGAAATCAAACTGTAAAATATGCGCTAAGAAGTAACGTGTATATGGTGTATTACCTGGCACATGATATTTTGCACCTGGATCAAAGTCAGCTTCGCTTCGTGTGATAGGTGCTTTTACACCTTGGTATTTTTCACGTAATTCCCACCATGCCTTATTGTAGTTTTCAGGGGTTACTGCACCTGAAAATACTTGCCAACGCCATTGGTCCACAAGTAAACCAAATGGAATAAACGCTACTTTATCTAGCGCCATTTTCATCAGTAAGCCAATGTCTTTCGATTCATCAGGCACTTGCTCTAATAAACCAATTTCTTTTAAGTAACCAGGTGTTACCGAAAGCGCAATAGTATCGCCAATGGCTTCGTGGAAACCGTCGTTAGCACTTTCTTGATAATAAAGCGGTTGGGTATTGTAAGCGCGTTGATAAAAGTTGTGACCTAACTCATGGTGAATAACTGAGAATTCTTCACCAGTACGCTGAATACACATTTTAATGCGTAAATCGTCTTTACTATCTATATTCCACGCTGAAGCATGGCACTGTACATCACGATCGGCAGGTTTAGTGAATAACGAACGTTGGTAAAAGGTGTCAGGTAAAGGTGCAAATCCCATTGAGGTGAAAAATTTTTCAGCGCCGCGTACCATTTTAAGTTCATCGTAGTTATGCTCGGCTAATAATGCGGTTACATCATAACCAGGATCGGCATTTTCAGGTGCGACTACATCATAAATGTTGCCCCACGATTGCGCCCACATATTACCTAATAAATGCGCTGGGATAGGTTGGTCTTGGGGTACTTTGTCTTCACCGTATTTTTCACCTAACTTAGCACGAACATGACAATGCAGCGAATCATATAATGGTTTTACTTGCCCCCAAATACGATCAAGTTCTTTGGCAAAATCATCTGCTGGCATATCATACTTACTACGCCACATTGCACCAGTGTCTGCATAACCAAGCTCTTTAGCGCCTTCATTGGTTAATACAACTTGTTGTTCATACAGTGGACGCATTGGTTTTGATACCTGGCGCCAACCTTGCCATAAATCAAGCAGTTCGTTGTAATCACGGCTGGTGGCCATTGTTGCAGTCATATCACCTAGGCTTAAACAGCTGCCATCGTCTTTACAATATTTACCTTTACCATATATACCGCCAAGTTCAGCCACAAGCTGTGATAGTTTTGCTGTTTTTTCTGCATCTTGTGGGGCAGGTAAAGTCAGTGCCAGTTTTAATTTGTCGAGTTTACGACGTGCGTCATAATCAAGTTCGAGAGAGTCAAACTGTGCAGCTTCGTTAGCAAGGCGAACCACCGCTTCGGTCATTTTACGATTTACTTCAGCTGATAGTGCTGATGTATCATGCGTTATAAAGTTAGCGTAAATCCATTCCGCGCGACTTGATTCTAGATATAAAGCACTGAGCTCTTGCTCTGTTGTATCTAAAAAGGCTTGCGCGTCTTTTGCAGTTACCGGCGCAGGGCTTGCAACTTGAGTTACTGTGTTAGTGGCTTCTTGGTTACAGCCGCTCAATGCTAATGTGCTGGCAACCATTATTGCGCTCAAACTGAGCTTAAAATGTGGAGTAGTCATGTTGGTCCTTATATTTGTTATTTATCGTGTAGGATGATAGCAGCGTCTATGTGTTAGGCAAAGTTTATCAATAACCGACTCTTAAGCTCAGGCCATGCGAGTTTATAGTGGCATTGTATTTATTAAAGGATCGGTCATAATTAAGTCAATCTGTTTTATTAATTAATAAGGATAGTTTCCATGTCAGTGTTTATTTTGTTACTGGTGTTGGTGATAGTTATTTTTGCGGTTAAAGATATCCGCTTAAATCTCGTCAGCCGCCCGACATTTAAAATGTTTAAAAAGGTATTACCGCCGCTTTCGCAAACTGAGCGTGAAGCGATGGAAGCGGGCGACGTGTGGTGGGATGGAGAACTATTTAGTGGCAATCCTGATTGGCAATTACTTCACAGCTACCCAAAGCCAGAGTTGAGCGAAAAAGAGCGAATATTTTTAGACAATGAAGTGGAAACACTGTTGGCGATGCTTGATGACTATCACATTGTGCAAAAAGATAAAGACTTGCCAAAAGAAGTATGGGATTACCTAAAGACCCAAGGTTTCTTTGCGCTGATCATTCCCGAGAAATTTGGCGGACGCCAGTTTTCAGCAATCGCAAACTCAACCATTGTAGCTAAAATCGCCACTAAAAGCTTAACAGCAGCAGTGACAGTGATGGTGCCCAATAGCTTAGGCCCTGGGGAATTACTATTACATTATGGTACAAAAGAGCAGCAAGAGCGCTGGTTACCTTCACTTGCGAAGGGGGATGATGTGCCGTGTTTTGCTCTAACAGGCCCTGAAGCCGGCTCTGATGCTGGCAGTATTCCTGACTCTGGCGTAGTTTGTAAGGGTGAGTTTGAAGGCCAAGAAGTTGTAGGCTTACGATTAAATTGGTCAAAACGCTATATTACGCTTGCACCCGTAGCAACGGTTCTTGGACTTGCTTTTAAAATGTATGATCCCGATGGATTACTTGGTAAACATAAAGAGCTAGGTATAACCTGTGCGCTGATCCCAACAGATCACCCTGGTGTGGAAACGGGGGAGCGCCATTATCCATTGAATATGGCGTTTATGAATGGCACAACCTACGGTAAAGATGTATTTATTCCTCTTGATTGGATCATTGGCGGTCAAAAAGGGGCAGGACGAGGTTGGCGGATGTTGGTTGAGTGCTTAAGTGCCGGGCGCGGTATTTCATTACCAGCATTGAGCAGTGCAACAGGGCATTTATGTGCCCGTATGACATCGGCCTATGCAATGGTACGTCAACAATTTGGTGTTTCTATCGGGCAGTTTGAAGGCGTGCAAGAGGCGCTGGCTCGCATTGGTGGACTAACCTATAGTCTTGAATCATGCCGCTTAATGACTGCCGGAGCCATTGATTTAAAATTAAGCCCATCAGTGGTGACTGCGATTGCCAAATATCATATGACAGAGATGGGCCGTACGGTAATGAATGATGCTATGGACATTCATTCAGGTAAGGGGATCCAAGTGGGGCCAAATAACTATTTAGCGCACGGTTATATGGGCATTCCAGTATCAATTACCGTTGAAGGGGCGAATATATTAACCCGTAATCTGATGATCTTCGGTCAAGGTGCAACTCGTTGCCACCCATTTGTACTCAAAGAAATGGAAGCCGCAGCAATGGAAGATGACGATCTCGCGTTAAAAGAATTTGATTCATTATTACTGCAGCATATTTTATTTACCGCTACTAATGCGAGTATGGCTTTTATACATGGATTAACGCGAAGCTATTTTGCAAAATCGCCCGTTTGTGGTGAGACTGCTTCATATTATAAGCAATTAGGGCGTATGAGCCGAGGACTTGCCTTTAGCACTGATGTGGCAATGTTAGTACTTGGTGGTGAGCTTAAACGTAAAGAGATGATTTCAGCGCGTTTAGGGGATGTCTTAAGCCACTTATACTTAGCATCTTGTGTATTAAAACGTTTTGAAGACGAGGGGCGTCAACAAGCTGATCTTCCGTTCGTAAAATATGCGGTTGAATTGTCACTGTTTGAAATTGGCCAAGCATTTGACGGTTTTTTCAAAAACTTTTCAAACCCGGTTATTAACTTCATCCTAAAACGTATTGTATTTCCGCTTGGTAATCATTACCAGCGCCCAAGTGATGAACTTGCACAAACAATTTGTGAGCATATGACGCAACCAGGGGTATTTAGAAACCGCTTAACTCATTTATGTTATGTGGATGATAAAGCGGGTACTGGTGTGATGGAGAATGCATTTATAGCGATGCATGATACCAGCGCCGCCTTCAAACGATTGAAGAAATGGCAACGTGACGGCACACTTAACCGTAATGCTAATATAGCAACTGCAATCGACAGTGCGCTTGAAAAACAGTTAATAACTGATGAGCAAGGCGAAAAGCTACATGCTGCAAATAACCTACGCAAACAGGCTATTGCGGTAGATAATTATCAGCCAGGTGAACTGTAATAGCGAAAACTAACAAGCCTTGCTGCGAGCAAGGCTTGTTAAGCGGTCTAAATATTTAATATAAAGCGTTAGCGTGCAAATGGATCGGCATTTATTTTATCAACGTACCAATTGCCTTTTTTACGCACCATTTTTACGCTGCGCATATCATCAACTTTATTCCCATTGAAGTGGCCTGTGAAAATAAGGTTGATATTGGCTGTATCGCCATATTGTTCTCTTAAACTCATATTAGTCATATCAACTTCAATTACTACATCATCGTATTGCATGTTGACTAAATTGCGGGCAAATTGTTTTGAGGTGCCGTAAGAGTTCATGATCCGCGCCATTTTAGGTGTGGCCATAGTACTGGCTTTGTTTAGGTCGTTTTCGTTATAAAGCGTATCAAAAAATAGTGCTGCGCTATTTCCTGGAGTATTTTTTTCACCTTTTGGTGAATCTTCATTTCCACAGCCGCTCATTAGCAGTAAAAATGTAGCAGTGCAAAGAGTTATAAATGATTTCATTAGATAAATAGATTTATTAGTGATGATTTAGTGTGTGACGAAATGCGGCAGATGTAAAGTTTACGGTAAGAATTAGTGATGTGAATGCAATAAATAATAAAAAAGGATGCAGTTTGCATCCTTTTTCAAAAGCTATTTAAACTTATTGAACCAGCTCTTGCTCTGAAAACTCTTCAGCAAAAAGTGGGCTTGATAAATAACGCTCAGTTGCACTAGGTAAAATTACTACGACATTTTTACCTGCATTTTCAGGTAACTCCGCAATACGCTTTGCTGCAACAACCGCAGCGCCAGATGAAATACCAACTAATATACCTTCTTTTTTCATCAGCTCATGAGCCATTGCTATACATTCTTCATTAGACACTTGCTCTACACCATCGATCATTGATAGGTCTAAATTACCAGGAATAAAGCCTGCGCCAATACCTTGAATTTTATGTGGCCCAGGTTTAATTTCTTCACCCGCGAGTGTTTGGCTGATCACTGGCGAATTAGTTGGTTCAACAGCGATTGACTTTACATTAAGGCCTTTTTCAAGTTTCAAATAACGGCTGACACCAGTAATTGTACCTCCAGTACCCACACCAGCCACAAAGAAATCAACTTTTCCATCTAATGCATTAAAGATTTCTGGGCCTGTTGTTTCAAAGTGAATTTTAGGGTTTGCAGGGTTTTCGAATTGTTGTAATAAAATAAACTTTTCAGGGGCTGATGCTTGAATTTCCTTTGCCTTAGCGATCGCACCGTTCATACCTTTAGCACCATCTGTTAAGACTAAATTAGCACCTAATGCTTTTAGTAACTTACGACGTTCAAGACTCATGGTGTTTGGCATTGTAAGCGTAAGTTTGTATCCACGCGAGGCCGCAACAAACGCCAAAGCGATACCTGTGTTACCTGAAGTTGGTTCAATCAGCTCTTTATCTTTAGTCAGCTCACCTGATTTTTCAGCTTCCCAGATCATTGATGCACCAATACGGCATTTAATGCTAAAGCTAGGATTACGAGATTCTATTTTAGCAAAAACATTACCTGTCGTTACACGGTTTAGTTTTACTAACGGTGTGTTACCAATACTGAGTGAGTTATCTTCAAAAATAGTAGACATAATGTTCCCTTAGGTGCAATTTATTCAATCGTGACCGATTTTTATTGTAAATCGATCTGTAATAGTGACACTTTACTGCTGAATTAAAAAAACTAAAGTAAAGTTTGGCTATAAGATATATCTATTCGGCTTATAACTGAATGAAATAAAAACAGCGACAGCTTGTATGTATAGTTATTAAAACAAAAATACTATCAGGTATGCTGACATAGGATTATTAGGGATACAAATACTGACCAAAATTTATATGCGCTAGATCATAATGAATTGCCTAGTAGATATTATAATGAACAAATTAGACGGGCGTTTAACGCTAAAAGTGATTGTATTTTGTGCAAACAGGCTGTTGTTGAGCGGTTTTATGATACATATAATTAAAAACATGCTAAAACCTCACCCATCAAAATTTATGAAGTGATGACAATGACGTTAATCTTAAAATTAATTGCCGGTATATTGGCCGGTATTTTAGTGGGTTTATATGTTCCACTAACGGGAGTTGAACTCCTTTACACGGTAAAAGAAATAATTGGCCAACTGATCACTTTTACTATTCCACTAATTATTTTATTTTTTATAGCATCAGGTATTGCTGGTTTACCAAAAGGCTCAGGCCATCTGTTAGGTAAAACCGTTGGTTTCGCCTACGGTTCGACCATTATTGCAGGCACATTAGCAGTGATGGTTGTTAGTGCAATTATTCCGTTATTTGATGGCGGTTTAACCTTCGAAGCTGAAATAGCCACCGAAGTGGCAAGTTTTATTGATTTAGAGATCCCACCATTGATGGGTGTTATGACTGCGCTTGCGACAGCGTTTGTGTTTGGTATCGGTATGAGCCAATTAGAGCTAGAGACCTTGAAAAAAGTATCGGATCAGGGCCGCGATGTGATTGATGGTTTGCTAGCAAAAGTTATTATCCCAGCATTACCGTTTTATATTGCAGGTGTGTTTGCTGAGATGACAGTTGCAGGCACTGTTGTTGATACCTTACAAACGTTTGGTGTGGTGTTGATTGCTGCATTAATCATGCATTGGGTATGGTTGACTATTCTTTATATCGGTACGGGTATCTTATTAAAACGCAACCCAGTTGAATTAATTAAAAATATGCTCCCAGCTTACTTTACAGCCTTAGGCACTATGTCTAGTGCTGCGACTATTCCAGTGTCTTTACGCTCAAGCAAAGCAAATAATGTAAAAGAAGATGTTGCTAACTTTACTGTACCTTTGTGTGCGACTATTCATCTATCTGGCTCAACGATCACTATCGTAACTTGCGCGATGGCGGTGATGTTTTTATCACCAAACATGGATGTACCATCATTATTTGGGATGTTGCCGTTTATTATGATGCTAGGTGTGGTAATGATTGCCGCACCGGGTGCTCCGGGCGGAGCTGTCATGTCTGCGCTGGGTTTGTTAACCAGTATGCTCGGTTTCAATGAAGGTGCTGTGGCGTTAATGATAGCGCTTTATTTGGCTCAGGATAGTTTTGGTACAGCCTGTAATGTTACCGGTGATGGTGTAATTGCTTTGTGGGTTGACCGCTTCAGTGAAAAAACGCCATCTTAAATTAGTTATCTGAAACGATAATTGAGTTATCGTTTCAGATTTTCTGTGTTAGTGTGACCAATTAAATTGTCATATTGACGTGCTGTTAGGTTATATGAGGGTGTCCCATTGATTAATGTACTTTTAGTTGATGACCATGAGCTCGTACGAACGGGTATCAAACGTATTTTAGATGATGTTCGTGGGTTTAAAGTAATTGGTGAAGCTAAAACAGGTGAAGAAGCGGTACAATTTTGCCGTCAGCATTCTCCTGATATTGTGCTAATGGACATGAATATGCCAGGTATTGGCGGATTAGAAGCGACCAAGAAAATTTGTCGCTATTGCCCTGATGTGAAAATTATTGTACTAACAGTACATTGTGAAGACCCATTCCCAAGTAAAGTGATGCAAATTGGCGCTCATGGTTACTTAACCAAAGGGGCGGGCTCTGATGAAATGGTTAATGCAATTCGCGCAGTAAATGCAGGGCAACGCTATATTGCACCAGAAATAGCTCAACAAATTGCCCTTGCGCAAGTGACGGGTCGTACTGATGAAAGTCCATTTCAGAGTTTATCTGAACGTGAATTACAGATCATGTTAATGATCACTAAAGGTGAAAAAGTACAAGACATTGCCGAACGCCTTAATTTAAGTTCTAAAACAGTGAACAGCTATCGCTATAGAATGTTTGAAAAGCTGAATGTGGGTGGTGATGTTGAATTAACTCATTTGGCTATTCGTCATAAGATGATCGACATCGACAGCGCCCACTAGTGTTGCCCCATGGCAGAATTTGATCACGCCCATTTCTTAAAAACACTATCAAGCGAACCCGGCGTTTATCGGATGCTTGATAGTGATGATAAAGTTATTTATGTTGGTAAAGCTAAAAACCTTAAAAAACGTGTTAGTAGCTATTTTCGTAGCAATGTCACGGATGGCAAGACTCGCGCTTTAGTCAGTAACATTAGTGATATTGACATCACTTTAACCAATACTGAAACCGAAGCTTTACTGCTTGAAAATAACTTAATAAAAAAATATCAGCCACGTTACAATATTTTACTGCGTGATGATAAATCCTATCCGTATATTTTATTAACTGCTCACAAACATCCAAGACTTGCATTTCATCGCGGTAGCCGCAAAGTAAAAGGCGAGTATTTTGGGCCATTTCCAAGCGCTGGGGCTGTCTCTGAAAGTTTGCAGTTAATGCAGAAAATATTTCCTGTTCGTCAATGTGAAGATGCGTATTATCGCGTTCGCAGCCGACCTTGTTTGCAATTTCAGCTAAAACGTTGTTCTGCACCCTGCGTGAATGAAGTGAGTGACGATGAATACAATCAGCAAGTTGATTTTGTACGTAAATTTTTGACTGGCAAATCTCATGAAGTCATCGCAGCGTTGATCTCTAAAATGGAAGCTGCGAGCCACGCTTTACAATTTGAACTAGCGGCTAAAGTACGCGATCAAATAATGCTACTGCGTAAAATGCAAGAGCAACAATCGATATCAGGTAATTATGCCGAAATGGATGTTGTGGGTTTTGCTCATTTAAATGGCCTCAATGGCATTCATTTGTTGATGATCCGCGATCATAAAGTACTCGGTAGCAAAACGTACTTTCCAAAAGTACCGAAAGATTCACAGCCACAAGAAATACTGGCTTCATTTCTTGGGCAATATTATTTAGCGCCAGGTGCAACAGGGCGAATTGCTAAAGAAGTTATTTTGCCATTTGCACTTGATGAAATTGATGTACTCAGTGAAGCATTAAGCCAAGTGAGTGAACGCAAAGTAACTTTAAAAACAGTTACACGCGGTGAGCGTGCGCAATACTTACAGCTCGCTAATAAGAATGCGCTTAATAGTATTACCGTGAAGCAAAGCACTCAGGATTCGATTAATAAGCGTTACGCACAACTTAAAGCGACGTTAGGGCTTGATGATATTAATCGTATGGAATGTTTTGATATCAGCCATACAATGGGAGAAAACACAGTTGCCAGTTGTGTGGTGTTTGATTCGCAAGGACCGAATAATAAAGAATATCGACGCTTTAATGTCACAGGGATCACCGGAGGTGATGATTATGCTGCAATGGAGTTTGCGTTAAACAAGCGTTACAACAAGTTGGTTGACGAAGATAAAATTCCTGATGTGATTTTTATCGACGGTGGTAAAGGACAACTTTCTCGTGCCGAGCAGTATTTTTCTAATTGGCCACATGCAAAAATGCCGCTGTTAGTCGGTGTGGCAAAAGGCACCAGTCGTAGGCCAGGCCTTGAAACACTATTAATTGATGGTGGTCGGAAAACAATTCCAATGGATTCAGACGCACCAGCGCTACATTTGATCCAACATATTCGCGATGAATCACATCGCTTTGCTATTGCAGGGCACCGTAATAAGCGGCAAAAACAACGCACTCAATCACTATTAGAAGAGATAGGTGGTATCGGCTCGGTACGACGCCAAACATTATTAAAATTTTTAGGGGGCATGCAGGGAGTAAAAGCTGCTAATATAGATCAATTAAAGCAAGTACCCGGGATCAGCTCTGACATGGCTGAGAAGATATTTAACCATTTGCATGACAAGGGCTAGCCCTTCGTGCGAATATAGAAAAAAAGACATCCCCAAGTAGTTATGTGGAATATTCCAAACACACTCACAACATTTAGACTTTTTCTTATCCCCATTTTTTTGGTGGTATTTTATCTGCCTTATTCATGGGCTTTCTTTGCTGCAGCTTTTATTTTCTGGCTTGCATCGATCACTGATATTCTTGATGGCTATCTAGCGCGCAAGCTTGAGCAGTCTACGCCATTTGGTGCATTCTTAGATCCTGTTGCTGATAAAGTGATGGTGTGTACAGCATTGGTTGCTTTAGCTAGTTATTATCAATCAATGTATATGACTATTCCTGCTTTAATCATAATAAGCAGAGAAATTGTTATCTCAGCACTTCGAGAATGGATGGCAGAGCAAGGCAAGCGTGGTAATGTAGCTGTATCAAATATGGGTAAGTTTAAAACTGCTGCGCAAATGTTAGCTATTATTGGACTCATTTGGCAATACGATAGTTGGATGATGTACTTAAGTTATGGCTTACTTTACATTGCGACCTTCTTAACGGTTACTTCTATGCTGCAATATTTGATAGCAGCGTGGTCTGAATTGACTAAAAATTGACTCTAAACGTATAATAACGCACCGTTTTAGATAAAAAATAATCAAACAGTTCAAAACTAGCATTTTTTGTATTGACGCGTTTAATAATCTCTGTAGAATGCGTCCGTGTTGAGAGGGCATAGCCCCCTAGATAAACAAAGTGACACTGGTTAAGTTGCTAGAATGTTTTACCGCGACAAGGTTGCGATGAAACATATTAATACTTACATGCGTTATGCGGCACTAGCTCAGTTGGTAGAGCGCGACCTTGCCAAGGTCGAGGTCACGAGTTCGAGCCTCGTGTGCCGCTCCAGTTTATCAAAGGTTACCCAGTATTGAGGCGGAATGGCAGAGTGGCCATGCACCGGATTGCAAATCCGTTTACCCCGGTTCGACTCCGGGTTCCGCCTCCAATCAACACTCCACACGCTTTAATTAGCAAACTCGATGCCCGAGTGGTGGAATTGGTAGACACAAGGGATTTAAAATCCCTCGACTAACAAGTCGTGCCGGTTCAAGTCCGGCCTCGGGCACCACTTTGTGGTTTAGTTGCATATACCAAATGTAACTTTTAAAAATGTAGTAATTAGAATTAATATGATGCGGCACTAGCTCAGTTGGTAGAGCGCGACCTTGCCAAGGTCGAGGTCACGAGTTCGAGCCTCGTGTGCCGCTCCATATTAGTTTTATCCACTTGCTTTAAATAGCAAACTCGATGCCCGAGTGGTGGAATTGGTAGACACAAGGGATTTAAAATCCCTCGACTAACAAGTCGTGCCGGTTCAAGTCCGGCCTCGGGCACCACTTTAAATTACTCAACCAAGGTAATTTAAAGACGATAAAAAATATTTCTTACAAAGAATTATATCTAATTATGCGGCACTAGCTCAGTTGCCAGAACGTTTACCGCGACATAGTCGCGCACCAACGTACAAATTACTGACAAAGTTTTATGCGGCACTAGCTCAGTTGGTAGAGCGCGACCTTGCCAAGGTCGAGGTCACGAGTTCGAGCCTCGTGTGCCGCTCCAAATTATTTGTTACATTTAGGCGGAATGGCAGAGTGGCCATGCACCGGATTGCAAATCCGTTTACCCCGGTTCGACTCCGGGTTCCGCCTCCAAATAATTACTCCACACGCTTTAATTAGCAAACTCGATGCCCGAGTGGTGGAATTGGTAGACACAAGGGATTTAAAATCCCTCGACTAACAAGTCGTGCCGGTTCAAGTCCGGCCTCGGGCACCACTTTATATTCACTATTACTTCATTTATACCTACAGCGTAAAAAAACACACCCAAAATTGCTTATCTATCTATTAAATTAAACTTTCACCTTATAGCTTTTGTATGCGTTTAACTTTTATCCATAGCGCGTACGGACAATCTTAATACCAAAATATACGCAAATCACTTTGTTGATTGATGCCAGAGAAATTAGCTTAACTAACACTAATACCAATCTGCATAAAGATTAAGTAAATTTGATCCAATCTCTAGAGCATATAATTTTAACCGTATCAGGGACGAAGATGAATTTATTCCACGCTTGCGAAACCTGTTCGACTATTTCTTCATAACCACTAAATACACGATTAGATAGACAGTGTTGTCGTATCCAACTCAATTGTTAAGGTAGTTTGAAATCCATTTTTGACACTGCCGCGTGCTGTATTTGGCCGCTTAGCAATATTCGTTCTGTTTCCACCCTCAAAGAATAATGAAACAGCAAGCAGGCGTATGCGTTTTCTTGCATTAGGCTCTTTACGTGATAAAACTAAAAGTTGTTTGGATTCTTTTAAGTTCAATTCAGTAAAAGTAGATAAGTATCTGTGCGCTAATTAGATCACATAATTTGGCAGATTGGTATAAAAAGCAGCAGGCTTTACTTTTGTGGTGACGCTTGATAAATGGCCAATGCTGAGAACAGTAAAGCGTCACTATGCCAATTGCAGCCGCATGCATACCCAATAGATTCAGAGCAACACTCCTGTGTGGCGCTTCGCTGAAGCATTGTTGAAGCTGTAGCCAGATTTATAAAGCACTCAATAAGGGCCGCGCTTTAGCGATGAATATATTAGACGCTTGTGATAGCAAATCTGAATAACTACTAAGGCATTATTATTTTGATCAAAAAAGGGAGCACATAGGCTCCCTCTTTGATTGTAAATAAGCTTATTTACTTTTTATGCCAAATCCCTTTCGGGATGGTTTGATCAAGCTGAGTATTTTTGGTTGGATCAAATGTTGGTAATTTGCCAGCTTTGCGCTGTGTGGTGTAGTCGTTCGCAAGCCAGATCACCACGCCTGATAACATAAACAGTGCGATAACATTCACGATTGCCATGAGGCCCATCGAAATATCAGCTAAGGTCCAGATCAACCCCAGTTCACTCACAGAGCCAAACATCACCATACCTAATACTATAAGTCTAAAGATCAACATACCATGCTCATGATTATGCTCTAAGAATAATAGATTAGTTTCTGCGTATGAATAGTTAGCAACAATTGAGGTAAAAGCAAAGAATAATATAGCAATCGCAACAAAGATTGTGCCCCAGCTTCCAACATGTTCTTCAAGAGCAGCCTGAGTTAATGCAATACCAGTTACACCTGAGTCAGCTACTAATTGATCAGAGAGCAAAATCAGCGCGGCTGTTGCACTACATATAACAACCGTATCAATAAATACACCAAGCATTTGCACATAACCTTGTGAGGCAGGGTGGGGCGGATTTGGCGTCGCAGTCGCTGCCGCATTTGCTGCGCTACCCATACCTGCTTCATTTGAGAATAAGCCGCGCTTTATTCCTTGGATCATTGCTTGCATAACGCCATAACCAATCGCACCGGCACCCGCTTGCTCAATTCCAAAGGCACTATTAATAATACGCATAAATACAGTCGGTAATTGCTCTGCATTAATAGCGCACACATATAAAGCTACAAGTAAGTAAGCTAATGCCATAAATGGTACAACCAACTCTGCAAAGCGAGAAATAGTTTTCAGGCCACCAAATATAATAATGCCAGAGCCAACGACTAGTACTAAACCAACAACATAGTTTGGAATGTCAAAAGCGACTTTAAATGCAGCGGCTATAGAGTTAGATTGCACTGCATTGAATACTAGGCCAAATGCCAATATCAAACAGAGTGAGAAAACCACCCCCATCCAACGTTTACCCAAACCATATTCCATATAATAAGCAGGGCCTCCTCTGAAATTACCATGTTCATCACGAATCTTATAAGCTTGAGCCAAAGTACTTTCTGCAAAACTCGTTGCCATACCTATTAAGGCAATTAGCCACATCCAGAAAATAGCCCCAGCACCACCTAAATACAGTGCAACAGCAACACCAGCCATATTTCCGGTACCAACACGTGCGGCTAAGGAAGTACAAAAAGCTTGAAAAGATGAAATACCGTTTTTATCACACTGACGAGAATTGAACATGACTTTAATCATGTGGGGGAATTGAACAAATTGAATAAACTTGAGTTTAATAGTAAAAAAGAGTCCTGCCGCTATTAATAGGTAGACGAGAATATGACCCCAAAGCAGCCCACTAATACTATTTATTATATCTATCATGTTATATGCCTAATGAACGAGTTTAAAAAACAGCGGGCAACTTACCATAAGCAAAGCAGATAGTTTAGTGAAACGATGAAAAAAACGAGGTTATCCACAGGCTTCTGTGGGTAAGGTGTCAGTTTCTTTTGGGTATCTTGAGGGTATGAAATAAATGCGAATTTAATGATAAAAACGCTTGCGTAAAATTCGCCGCGCCCTATAATGCGACCCCACTGAGACGGCAGGCAGCAACGCATAGCGAGGCAAGAGTTAATCAGTTAGTCGAGTAAAACTTGAGTTTGGATTTTTAAGAAAGTTTAAAATTAAGTGTTGACAAAAAAATAGGAAAGCGTACTATTCGCAGCCCTAGCGAGATAAAGTTTAACTTTAACCGCAACGTTCTTTAACAATATAAAGCAATCATCTGTGTGGGCACTCGTA